>NZ_JBXAWK010000008.1:0-144955 GCF_057291755.1 Kitasatospora sp. UYEF31 | reverse complement strand
TTGTTGGGGGGGGCGGGGGGGGGGGGGGCCGGGGGGGGGGGGCCCCCCCCCCGGGCGCCGGCCCGGGGGGGGGGGGGGGGGGGGGGCCGCCCCCGGGGGGGGGGGCCCCCCCCGCGGCCCGGAGCGCACGCTCCGACCCGCCGTAAAAACAGAACCCCGGGAGGCGGCTGCGCGGTACAAGCCGGTACGGTTCGAGGGTGAACAGGAACTCTTTGCGCGCAGGCACCGTCGCAGCTGTAATCACGCTGATGACAGCCATCTCGTCCCCGGCATTCGCCCTGATCCACGATGACGGTCAGGACCCGGGCCCGAGCCAGAGCCTCGGCGAGACCCTCGGGCTTTTTGTGGGCATCCCGCTGGTCGTCTTCCTGGTGATCGTCGGCATCGCCGTGGTCACGGACAAGAAGAAGCCCAAGCAGAACTGACGCCTCGGCGCCGCTGCCTGCGGAGCAGCCGTACGGATGACGTCCGTACGGCTGCTTTTGCGTGCTCACGGACAACCGCGCCGGGTGTTAACGGAACACCTTGGCCAGGGACGCGAAACGCGGGTCCGCCGCCAGATCCTCAAGGCGTACGGGTTTTCCCTCAGCGTCGGTGACCTGCATGCGCCAGTTGGGGTACTGCGCGCCGGTCGTCCCCGGCAGGTTCTGCGGGCGCCGGTCGCCGAGCGCGTCCGGGAGCCACACCCCGAGCATCCGGCACGGTGTGCGCAGGAGCAGCCGGTGCAGCGCCTCGACCTGTTCGCGCTCCCCCGCCCCTGGCCGCAGCAGGCCCAGGCGCTGGAGCAGGCTCAGCCACGCCTGCTTGTCCGCGGCGTCCTCGGCGCGTTCGAGCTGCGGGTCACGGGCCAGCAGGTCGAGGCGTTCGTACAGGTCCAGGTGGTCCCCGGCGAGCCGGGCCGCGGTGGTCGGCAGGTCGTGGGTGGTGACGGAGGCGAGGGTCCCGGCCCGCCACTTCTCCGGCTCGACGGGCGCGCCGTCGGCGTCCCGTTCGAACCACAGGACGCTGGTGCCCAGGATGCCGCGTTCGGCCAGGTAGTCGCGGACCCACGGTTCGACGGTGCCGAGGTCCTCGCCGATGACCACGGCTCCGGCGCGGTGTGCCTCCAGGGCCAGGATGCCGACCATCGCCTCGTGGTCGTAGCGCACGTACGCGCCGTCGGCGGGGCTGTTGCCCGCCGGCACCCACCAGAAGCGGAACAGGCCGAGCACGTGGTCGATGCGGACCGCCCCGGCGTGCCGGAAGACCGCCCGCAGGAGGTCGCGGTAGGGCGCGTAGCCGGCTTCGGCGAGCCGGACGGGGTGCCACGGCGGCTGGGACCAGTCCTGGCCGCGCGGGTTCATCGCGTCCGGCGGGGCGCCGCCGGTGGCGCCGAGTGCCAGCACGCCCTGCGCGCCGAGGATCCACGCGTCGGCGCCGTCCGGGTGCACCCCGACGGCCAGGTCGTGCACGATGCCGATGGACATCCCGGCCTCCACCCCGTGCCGCTGGGCGGCGGCCAGTTGGCCGTCCAGGGTCCACTGGCACCAGCGGTGGAAGTCGACCATGTTGCGCAGCCGCCGTCCCTCGGCGGCGACCGCGTCGGAGTCCGGGTCGTGCAGCTCCGGCGGCCAGTCGTGCCAGGACGCGCCGTGCACCTCGGTCAGCGCGCACCACGTGGCGAACTTCTCCAGCCACTCGCCCTCGCGGGCGAGGAAGGCTTCGTACTCCGCCTGCCGGCCGAGGCTGCGGGGGACTTTGTGCACAAGCAGCAGCGCCGCGCGTTTTGCCTTCCGTACGGCGTCCCGGTCGAGCAACTCGCCCCCGGGGGTGGCGTCGGCGCGCAGTTCCTCGGCCACCGCCTTCTCCAACGGGGTCAGGTAGGCGAACTCAGGGACGGCTTCGACCCTGGCGTACATCGGGTCGGAGAACCGGCGGCTGACCGGGAGGTACGGGGAGGGTTCGACCGGCGGGACCGGGGAGGCCGCGTGCAGCGGGTTGATCAGGGTGAAGTCGGCGCCGTACGTCCGTGCGGACCAGATCGCCAGGTCGGCGAGGTCGGCGAGGTCGCCGATACCCCAGGAACGGCGTGACGGCAGTGCGTACAGGTGCGCCATGAGGCCCCAGGAGCGCTCGGGCGGCGGGTCGAGGCGGGCCGGGGTGACGGCCAGCGGGCACGCTGCCGCGCACTCGGGGAAGTCCTGCGCCACCGTGCCGCCGGACCCCATCGGGACGCCGACGGCGGCCACGCACCGCAGGTGCAGCGTGTGCCAGCCCAGCGGCAGGTCGTCGGGGATTGTGTACGCCAGCTCCCGCACCCGCAGGCCGTCGTGCTGGACGGGGTCCGCGGAGGGGGTGCGGCCGACGAGGTCGCGGCGTACCCCGCCGTCCTCCAGTTCGATCCGCAGTTCGAGAAGTGCGCCGACGGGCGCGTGCACGGTGAACACGGCGGTGCGCCCGGATCGGGTCACGACGACCGGGGGCAGCATGCGGCGTCGGCTGTGCTCGCGGGCCCGCAGGGCCTCCTGGACCTTGCCTGGTGTCGACGCGTCGACGCCGAGCGCGCGCAGCACCGCGACCACGGTGCCGGGGCGGGCGTCGACGTTTCCGCCGCGCCACCCTTCGTACTGCGTGGCGACGCAGTGCGCAGCCGCCAGAGCGGCCAGATCAGCCGGGATCTCCCCCGTGGTGTCGTCCATTGCGTGAGCATCCCATCCGGTGACAGAGGGCACACGGTTCATGACCCAACTCGTGGCCAGACCCCGCGCCCCGGCTCATCGCCCGACCCGTGCCCCGGCTCATGACGGTGCGGGGGCCCGCCTCCTGGAGGAGGCGGGCCCCCGCAGACACAAGAGCGGCGGCGGATCCCGTACGGGTCCGTCGCCGCTAAGCACTCCGCGCCTGGTCCACCGGCATGTTCTGAGGCATGCGGGCGGTGTGCGAGCTATGGGCGAAATGCTCGTGCCGGTCGTGATGACGGAACGGCTCATGCCGGTCCGCCCGCTCTACGGCATGGGCGGCGAACTCGTAGTCGTGTGCCCCGTACGGGGCGAGGTATGGCTCCCAGCGCGGATCGCGGAAACCGGTGCCGATGATCCGCCACGCCAGCCCGGTGGGCGGCGCGGGCGTGCGGCGCATCGGCCAGCCGAGGTCTGTGAGGTACCGGTCGGCCTTGACGTGGTTGCAGCGGCGGCAGGCCGAGACGACGTTGTCCCAGGCGTGCTGCCCGCCGCGGCTGCGGGGGATGACGTGGTCGATGCTGGTCGCCGCCTTGCCGCAGTAGACGCAGCGGCCCCCGTCCCGCGCGAACAGCGCCCGCCGGGTGAGCGGGACCTGGTCGCGGAAGGGGATGCGGACGAACCGGGTCAGGCGGACGACGCTGGGCACCGGGAGGGAGACGGTGGCGGAGCGCAGGATGCTGCCCGCCTCCTCCAGGCAGTCCGCCTTGTGGTTGAGGACGAGGATGAGTGCGCGCCGAACCGGCACTACACACAAGGGCTCGTACGACGCGTTGAGGATCAACGAATGCGGCACGTGTGCCTCCTTTGGCGTCTGCGGCACGTGGCTCGGGCCGGGACGATCGCATTCAGTGTCCCCGCATTGATGCCCGGTTCGCCACTAAGAATCTCCGGACGGTCCCGCCTGATTACCTGGGAATACGGCTTTTTCGGATCCTCCTGGCTTTTCCGGCATTACCCCCTGCGGGTGGCACGTGTGTACGGCGCGCACTCGCTCGAAGAAACGCTCCTCCTTTCCGGCCGGTCGCCTTAAGGTGCACGTCATGACGCTGCAACGACCTGTACCGGTCTATCCCCCGGCCCCGCGCGAGGACGTCGCGGGCCCCGCGCCCGATCCGTACCGCTGGCTTGAGGACTCGCGGTCACCGCGGACCCTTGCCTGGTCTGCGGCGCAGGCGGCGCTGTTCCAGGAGCAGCAGGCCGGCTGGCCGGGCCGGGAGGCGTACGGCGCCCGGCTGACGGAACTGCTGTCCGCGGGCATGGTGGGCGTCCCGGTCTGGCGCGGGGCACACCGGTTCTTCGTCCGGCGCGCTCCGGACCAGGAGCACGCGGTGCTGCTGACCGTCGGCCCGGACGGGGCCGAACGGGTGCTCCTCGACCCGATGACCCTGGACCCGGCGGGCACCACCACGCTGGACGGCTGGCAGCCGTCGCTCGAAGGCGACCGGCTGGCGTACGAGATCTCCCGGGGCGGCGACGAGGAAGCCGAGTTGTACGTCCTGGACGTGGCGTCCGGCGAACTGGTCGAGGGCCCCATCGACCGGGAGCGCAGCACGTCTGTGGCGTGGCTGCCCGGCGGCGGCGCGTTCTTCCACGTGCGCCGGCTGGCCCCGGGCCTGGTCCCGGCCGGTGAGGAGATGCACCACCGCAGGGTCTACCTGCACCGGGTGGGCACGGACCCGGACGTCGCGGACGTCGCGATCATGGGCACGGGCCTGGACCCGACCACTTACTTCGGGGTGACGGTCAGCCCCGACGGGCGCTGGCTCGTCATCGGGGCCTCGCGCGGCACCGAGCCGCGCAACGACGTGTGGATCGCGGACCTGTCGGCGGGCCCGGCCGACGCACCGGACCTGAAGGCCGTACAGCGGAGTGTGGACGCCGAGACGTACGCGATAGTGCGCGGCGGAGTGCTGTACGCGCAGACGGACCTGGACGCCCCGCGCGGCCGGCTGTGCGTCGCGGACCCGGCCGACCCGGGCCCGGAGAAGTGGCGGGACCTCGTCCCCGAGGACCCGGAGGCGGTCCTGGAGGACTTCGTGGTCCTGGACGACGTTGTCATCGTCGCCCGGACGCGGCACGCCGTCGGCGAGCTCTCCGTACACGATCTGCGGACCGGGGAGCTGCTCTCCCTCGTGCCGCCGCCCACCGCGTCGCCCGGCTCGCTCGGCGGGCTGACCGCGCACCTCACCGGCGGACACGAGGCGTGGTTCGGCTGGAGCGACTACACAACGCCCGGGGCGGTGTTCCGCTTCGACTCCCGGACGGGTGAGGTGTCCGCGTGGGCTTCGGCCCCGGGCAGCGCCGAGGTGCCCGAGGTCTTCGTCCGGCACGAGGAGTACACCTCACCCGACGGCACGACCGTACGGATGTTCGTCATCGCGCCCAGCGCGGCGCCCGACCGGCCCCGGCCGACCGTCCTGTACGGGTACGGCGGCTTCAACTCCACTCTCACGCCCGGCTACTCGGCCGGGGTCCTGGCCTGGGTCGCGGCCGGCGGGGTGTACGCGGTCGCCGGGCTGCGCGGCGGCAACGAGGAGGGCGAGGCGTGGCACCGGGCGGGCATGCGCGGGGCCAAGCAGAACGTCTTCGACGACTTCCACGCCGGGGCCGAGCATCTGATCCGTACGGGCAGGACCACGGCGTCCCGGCTGGCGGCCTCGGGCGGCTCCAACGGCGGCCTGCTGGTCGGCGCGGCACTGACCCAGCGGCCTGAGCTGTACGCGGCGGTGGTCTGCTCGGCACCGCTGCTCGACATGGTCAGGTACACCAGGCACGGCCTGGGGCGGCTGTGGACGGACGAGTACGGTGACCCTGACGTCCCCGCGGAGCTGGCCTGGCTGCTCGGGTACTCGCCTTACCACCACGTGCGGCCCGGCACCGCCTACCCTGCGGTGCTTTTCACGGTGTTCGACGGGGACTCCCGCGTCGATCCGCTGCACGCCCGCAAGATGTGCGCGGCGCTCCAGGACGCGACGACGGGACCGGTCGTGCTGATCCGCGCCGAGGGCGACGTCGGACACGGGGCGGCCTCCCTCTCCCGGACGATCGGGCTGATGACCGACACCGCCACGTTCCTGGCCGCGCACACAGGACTGGCGCTGGATGCTTAGCTGGGTGGCCCAGCCAGGTGCTGAGCCGGGCGCCCAGCCGGGTCCTCGGCCGGGTCCTCGGCCCGTTCCTTGGCCGGTTGCCCGGCTGGATGCTTAGTGTGGGGAGGCGGCACGCCGCAGCGCAGCACTCCCCCGTACACCGAAAGGCCTGTAGTTGTTCCCCGCAGTCACCACGCACCTGTCCGGCCTCGTCGCACCGGGCGGCACCCCCTTCGCCACCGCCGCCGAGAAGGAGAAGGAGGTCTCCTCCTGGTTCGAGCGGCACGGGGACAGCCTGGTGATGACACCCTTGCGGATCCTGCTGATCATCCTGGTGGCGCTGGTCCTGCGGGCGTTGGTCCGCAAGACCATCTCGCAGTTGATCTCCCGGATGACCACCACGTCGTCCGACTCCGCCGGACGCCCGATGACCGGGTTCCTGCTGAACGCCGAGCGGCGGCGACAGCGCGCCGAGACGGTCGGTTCGGTGCTGCGTTCGATCGCGTCGTTCGTGATCCTGGGCATAGGCACGCTGACCGTGCTCGGCGAGTTCGACATCGACCTGACGCCGCTGCTCGCGTCCGCCGGGATCGCCGGTGTGGCCATCGGGTTCGGCGCGCGGAACCTGGTCACCGACTTCCTGTCCGGCATCTTCATGATCCTTGAGGACCAGTACGGGGTCGGCGACCTGGTCGACGCCGGGGCCGCCGTCGGCACCGTGGTCGAGGTGGGCCTGCGGGTCACCAAGCTGCGGGACGCCGACGGGGCCGTCTGGTACATCCGCAACGGCGAGATCAAGCGGGTCGGCAACCACAGCCAGGGCTGGGGCACCACCAAGATCGACGTCCAGGTCGGGTACAACGAGGACACCGACAAGATCCGCGACATCATCCTCACCGCGTCGGAGGACCTCGCCGACAGCGAGGAGTTCAGCGAGCTGGTGTGGGGGGCCGCCGAAGTCATCGGGATGGAATCGGTGGCGGCCGACTCGGTCGTCATGCGGATCCAGGTCAAGACGATGCCCGGACAGGAGAGCGTCGTCGCCCGCGAACTGCGGGCCCGACTCAAACACGCGTTCGACGATGCTGGGGTGCGGATCTCCGAGCCGGTCGCGGCGCCGCCGGCCACCGGCCCGGACGGCGGTGCCGCACCGGCCCCGGCCGAAGCTGCGCCGGTCGTGCCGTCGGCCGCTCCCCCGGTGTGAGCCGCGCTCACCACTCCCCGTTGGTTGCTCCGTCCGGCCCAACCGCCGTCTGCGACGATGGAGGGGTGACGCAGACCCAGAAGACCCCTGATGGGGAAGACGGCCGCACTCTGTACGAGGCGGTGGGCGGTGAGGAAACCTTCCGCAAACTCGTACACCACTTTTACCAGGGCGTACGGGAGGACCCGGTCCTCGCGCCGATGTACCCCGCGGAGGACCTCGAAGGCGCGGAGGAACGGCTGCGACTGTTCCTCATGCAGTACTGGGGCGGGCCGCGGACGTACAGCGACGAACGCGGCCACCCGCGTCTGCGGATGCGGCACGCGCCCTTCAAGGTGACCCCGGCCGCCCGCGACGCGTGGCTGCGGCTGATGTCCGACGCGATGGACACCGTCGCCCCGGCCGAACCGTGGCGCACGAAGATGCGGGAGTACCTCGTGTACGCGGCTGACTTCATGGTGAACGCGCAGGACTGACGCCGCTCCGCGAAAGTCCGCCGGGGGCCTTCCAGGTGGTCCGGCTCTCGGCGTACCCGGGCTGGATGACCGGCACCTTCGTCTACTCGGAGACGTCCGGACACTGGACTGCGCTGGCCTGCGCGGTCCGCAACTGACTGCGTCTGCTGTGACGGCGGGCCACGGCTGTGTCAGCCGCGGCCCGCCGGTGGTGCTTTGTTCGGTTGTCACCCGGGTGCCCGGCTCTCACGTGGTTGAAAACCGTACGCCTGGCGTTCTGCGCACTTGGTCTTCAGTGCTCCCGGACTTCTGCGCGCTTTGGCTTCAGTGCCCCCGGACTTCTGCGCGCTTTGGCTTCAGTGCTCCCGGACTTCTGCGCGCTTTGGCTTCAGTGCCCCCGGACTTCACTGCGCTGCCGGTCAGCTCACCGGCGCGCGTTCGTAGTCGTCGGACGACGCCCGGGGCGGTGGCACACTGCTTTCTTCCTCCGGGTGCTTGGCCAGCGCGCTCGGCCACCAGATGCGCCCGCCGATGTCCAGGTTGAGCGCCGTCACCAGGATCGACCGGACGATCATCGTGTCGAGCAGGATGCCGAACGCCACCGCGAACCCGAGCTCCGCCATGTCGACGATCGGCAGGGTGCCCAGTGCCGCGAACGTTCCGGCCAGGACCAGGCCCGCCGAGGTGATGACCCCACCGGTGGCCGCGAGCCCGATGAACGAACCGCGCCTGGTGCCGTGCTTGGCCGACTCCTCGCGAACCCGGCTCATCAGGAAGATGTTGTAGTCGACCCCGAGCGCCACCAGGAAGACGAACACGAACAGTGGGAAGCCGGGGCCGACCCCGGCGAAGCCGAAGATGTGCTCGAAGACCAGGACGCTGACGCCCAGCGACGCGGCGAACGACAGCACGACGGTGAGGATCAGCAGCACCGGGGAGAACAACGCCCGGAGCAGCATCATCAGGATGAGCAGTACGGCGACCAGCGTCATCGGGATGATGATCTTGTCGTCGTGGTCCGACGCCCGTTCGATGTCGAGGCCGACGGCGGTGTCCCCGCCGACCCCGGCCTCCGCCTGCGGCACAGCGTGTACCGCGGCCCGTACACGGTCCAACGTCTTGCGGGCGGCGTCGCTGTCGGCCGGGTCCTTCAAGGTGCCCTGGATCCAGACCAGCGAGCCCCGGACCTGGGGTTCGCCGACCGTCGGGACGATCCCGTCCACCCCGGCGAGGGCCTGCCGCAGCGGTCCGGCCGCCGCGGCGTCGCCGATCACCTCGACCGGACTGCCGGTCCCGGCCGGGAAGTACTTCGCCGCGACTTCCTGCCCGGTGATCGACTCCGGTTTGCTGATGAAGGTGTCCTTGCTCTGCAGGATCTCCGGCTTGAGGTTCAGCGCTCCGGTGGCCAGCAGACCGAGGATCAGAACAGTGCCGATCCAGACCGTACGGGGCCGCTTGCTGATCCCGCCGCCGATCCGGGACCAGACGCCGTCGGCGTCGTGCGGGTCACTGTCGAAGACCGGCCGCTTGGGCCAGAACGCCCAGCGGTCGACGATGACCAGCAGTGCCGGAAGCAGCGTCAGCATGGCCACCAGGCCCACGGCGATACCCAGGGCGCAGACAGGGCCGAGGGACTCGGTGGAGTTCATGTCCGCCGCCATCAGGCACAGCATGCCGACCGCCACAGTCGCGGAACTGGCGATGATCGCGGGGCCCGACCGCAGCAGGGCGTGCCGCATCGCCTCGTGTTTGTCCTCGTACCGGTGCAGTTCCTCCCGGTACCTGGACACCAGGAGCAGCGCGTAGTCCGTACTCGCGCCGAACACCAGGATCGTCAAGATGGCCTGGCTCTGCCCGTTGACCAGCAGCCAGCCCTGTTTGGCGAAAATGTACACCACCCCCTGCGCGGCGGTCAGCGCCACCACGGAGGAGAACAGCGGCAGCAGCCACAGGAAGGGCGACCGGTAGGTGAGCAAGAGGATGATGATGACAACACCGACGGCCGCGAACAGCAGGATGCCGTCGATTCCGGCGAACGCCTCGCTCTGGTCGGCCCCGGTGCCCGCCGGTCCGGTCGTGTAGATCTTCATTCCGGCGGCGTCCTTGCCGGTGATCTTCCGCATCTCCTTGACGGCGTCGCCGAGGTCCTCCCAGCCGCCGTCCTTGATACCGATGTTCACGACCGTCTGAGCCGCTTTGGTCTGCGGGTCGTACTGCGGGGACGCCACACCGTTCGGCGCGGTGTGTTTGACCACGCTGAAAGCCTGCGCGTCGGAAGAGATCTTCGCGCGGTCCGCGCCGGTCAGTCCCCCGGTCCGTTCGTACACCACCACCGCGGGCACGATGGCGTTGTCGCGGAATTGTTTCTGCTGCTCGATGACTTTGGTCGACTCGGCGTTACCGGGCAGCCAGGACGACACTTCGTTGTTCTGGACCGATCCCAGCTTTCCGGCGAGCATTCCGGATCCCATGAGCACAACGATCCAGACCACCAGGACGACCCACTTGCTCCGGCGCCCGCACGGCCAGGACGCGAGCGCCTTGACGCTTTCCATGTATCCCCCATGAAGCCAACATTATGTGTGGCATACCACGGAGGCATGATGTAACGGTTCCAACTGCCTGTCAAGAAAACAACCGAATGGATACCTACTGGTCGATAGGCATTCAGGAATTCATTGATTGTTTGCTCACCGAGCCGGTTCAAATCGAAGAGTTTATTAAAAATTTCGTACGGAACGCACAACCGAGGCGGCGCACTCCATTCACAAAGTGAGGACCGAGACCCCGGTCGTCGATCGCACGAAGACCGCGCCGTACAGCGCCTCCAGTCGCCGCCACGGGCCTGCCGCGGCCAGAGTGACACCCTGGGGCCCCGGGGCGCCCAGAAGACCCAGAGACTGGGCGGCGTGCGCAGCACGCAAGGGGAACTCGGTGCCCGCGAGCGGCCGGCCCCAGATCTCGTCGGCGACGCCGTCGACGGCCGTACGGGTGCGCTGATCATCCGTCAGATGGGAGATGCGGTGCCGGAATTCGCCGACGGCGGTGCCGACTTCACGGGCGACGACCGCCGCCGGGAGGGTCACCGTGTCCGCCCAGCCCGCGGTGGGCGGCAGCAGGCCGCTCCAGGCGGGGCCGACGACGGGCTTGGGGAGTTCGGGTGGCGGGGTCCCGGGGGCCTCGGCACCGGTGGTGCCGACGTCACCGTCGACGCTGGGGGCGCTGGGGGCGCCTGCGTCGAGCGCGTCGAGGAGTTGACCCGCGGAGACAGTGGCGTCCAGGAACACCGCCCGGGTCAGCGCGACACGGCGCACGGCGACAACTCCCGTACGGCCCGCCGTCCGCCCGAAGGGCGCGTGGCCGTACACCGCGAGTTCCGTGCCGTCGGCGCGCAGCCGCACGGCCGCCGTCTTGTCGTAGCGCAGCAGTCGGGCGAGGAAGTCACCGAGGCCGCCGACGGGATCATCCAGCGGAATCGAGGTCATGCCGACTCTTCGAGGAAGCCTTCGAGGTACGCCCGTTCGTCGGCGGTGAGCCGCCGTGGCCGCTGTTCGGCCAGAGAATAGGGAACGAGTACGGAGGACGCCTTGGCGTACACGTGGTCCTCGTCCTTGACCTCATAACCGAGGACGAACTTGGCAGCGCCTATCTGCGTCACCCAGGTCTCGACGCGGACCGGTTCGGGCCGCCAGACCAGCGGGTGGCGGTAGTCGATCTCGTGACGGGCGATCACCACGCCCTCGGCCAGGGTCTTGGAGCTCTCCCGCTCGCCGAGGGTGAACATCATCTCCACGCGCGCCTCCTCCAGGTAGCGGAGGTACTGCACGTTGTTGACATGTCGGTAGGCGTCCATGTCGGACCAGCGCAGGACGGCGTTGTGGATGTGCCGGGCCATGGTGTTCCCTCGGTTTTCTGCCTGTGCGGGGCACGGCCCCCGTCCTGCGGGTGCGGGACGGGGGCCGTGGTGGTGCTGGGTGGTGCTGGGTGGTGCTGTGCTGCCTGGTGTCGCGGTGTTGCTTTGACGCCTGGCGTCGCGGTGCTTCTTTGTGGCTCCCGCTCAGCCGCGGGTGAGCTTCTTGTACGTCGCGCGGTGCGGACGCGTCGAGTCCACGCCCAGGCGCTCGATCTTGTTCTTCTCGTACGACTCGAAGTTGCCCTCGAACCAGTACCAGTTGGAGTCGCCCTCGTACGCGAGGATGTGGGTCGTCACGCGGTCGAGGAACCACCGGTCGTGGGAGATGACCACAGCCGCGCCCGGGAACTCGAGCAGCGCGTTCTCGAGCGAGGACAGGGTCTCCACGTCGAGGTCGTTGGTCGGTTCGTCGAGGAGCAGCAGGTTGCCGCCCTGCTTGAGGGTCAGCGCCAGGTTGAGGCGGTTGCGCTCGCCACCGGAGAGGATGCCCGCCATCTTCTGCTGGTCCGGGCCCTTGAAGCCGAACGCGCTGACGTACGCGCGGGAGGGCACCTCGACCTGGCCGACGTGGATGTAGTCCAGGCCGTCGGAGACGACCTCCCACAGCGACTTCTTCGGGTCGATGTTGCTGCGGCTCTGGTCGACGTACGAGATCTTGGCGGTTTCGCCGATCTTGATCGTGCCGCCGTCCGGGGCCTCTTCGCCCAGGAGCATCTTGAACAGCGTCGTCTTGCCGGCGCCGTTGGGGCCGATGATGCCGACGATGCCGTTGCGCGGGAGCGTGAACGACAGGTTGTCGACCAGGACCTTCTCACCGAAGGCCTTGTTGAGCTTGTCGACCTCGATCACGATGCTGCCCAGGCGCGGGCCCGGCGGGATCTGGATCTCCTCGAAGTCCAGCTTCCGCATCTTGTCGGCCTCGGCGGCCATTTCCTCGTAGCGGGCCAGACGCGCCTTGCTCTTGACCTGACGTCCCTTGGCGTTGGAGCGGACCCACTCGAGTTCGTCCTTGAGCCGCTTGGCGCGCTTGGCGTCCTTCTGGCCCTCGACCTTGAGACGGGACTGCTTGGTCTCAAGGTAGGTCGAGTAGTTGCCTTCGTAGCCGATGGCGCGGCCGCGGTCGAGTTCGAGGATCCAGCCCGCGACGTTGTCGAGGAAGTACCGGTCGTGGGTTACGGCGACGACGGTGCCGGCGTACTTCTCCAGGTGCGCCTCCAGCCACTGGACCGACTCGGCGTCCAGGTGGTTGGTGGGCTCGTCGAGGAGCAGCAGGTCGGGGGCCTCGAGCAGCAGCTTGCACAGTGCCACGCGGCGGCGCTCACCACCGGAGAGGTTGGTGACCGCCCAGTCGCCGGGCGGGCAGCCCAGCGCGTCCATGGCCTGCTCCAGCTGGGCTTCGACGTCCCACGCGTTGGAGTGGTCGAGCTTCTCCTGAAGCACGCCCATCTCGTCGAGGAGCGCGTCGGAGTAGTCGGTGGCCATGAGCTCGGCGATCTCGTTGAACCGCGCGAGCTGCGCCATGGTCTCGCCGACACCTTCCTGGACGTTCTCCAGGACGGTCTTCGATTCGTTCAGCGGAGGCTCCTGCAGGAGCATGCCGACCGTGTAGCCCGGTGACAGGAAGGCGTCACCGTTGGAGGGCTGCTCGAGCCCCGCCATGATCTTGAGGACGGTCGACTTGCCGGCGCCGTTGGGACCGACGACACCGATCTTCGCTCCGGGAAGGAACGACAGGGTCACATCATCGAGGATGACCTTGTCGCCGTGGGCCTTGCGCGTCTTGCGCATCGTGTAGATGTACTCCGCCATAGCTCCAAGGGTATGGGCTCCGGCGACCTGTCCTGCGCGCGAGGTTCCCTATGCCCGCCGCGGACGCGTGCGACTGCTTCCGGGGGCCGTGCGGCGGCCTGCCCGATGCCTCGTCCGACCGCTCGTCCGACTGCCTGTTCGATTATTTGTTCGACGGCCTGTTCGACGGCCTGTTCGACGGCCTGCCCGAAGCCTTGTGCGGTGGTCGGACAGGCCGCCGGGCCAAGTGGGCCGGGTCAAGTGACCCGGGTCAGGCCGCCGGGTCAGGCTGCTTCAGTGCGCCCGCGCCCGCTCTCCGTCTTCTTGCGCCCGCGTCCCTTGAAGGACTCCATGACCGTCACCGGGTTGGGTGGTGTGGGGAAACCGCCGGTTCCGGTGCTTCCGGCGGTTCCGGCGATCCCGTTGGTCCCGTGCGCGGTGCCACCGGCGGCTTGGCCGTCGGGTGCGCCGTTCGTCTCTTCACCGTTCGTCTCTTCACCGTCCCCTCTGCCGGTGTCACCGAGGGGTTCGTCAGCGTTGCCTTCGTCCGGTTCGTCGGACGTTCCGGGGAACGCCTGTGCCGCCGGAGCCAGGGCCGGGGCCGGAGTGGGCGTCCGGGTCTGGAACGGCGCCTGGTCGGGCGCAGCGAACGGGTCCGGCGCCATCGGGATCCGCCACTGGTCCTCCCCAGGGGGAGCGGTGGTCTGTGCTGCCGCGATGCTGAGGTCACCCAGTCGCTCGAAGGTCGTCGTCACGGTCTGCGGAGGGCTCGCCTGATTTGTCTGTTGGGCCATCGGCTGGACTGCTTGCTGAGTTGTCTGCTGGGCTGCCTGCTGGAGCGCCTGAAGCTGTGTGCCGAACGCGGCCGCCGCCGGAGTCCGGCGGAACATGGCGACACCCCGGTTGAGGTCGTGACCGACGGACAGTGCTTCGATCTCGGCCATGGTCGACCACTGTCCGTCCTCTTTCCAGCTACGGACGCTCAGCCGGCCGGTGACCACCACCGGGTTGCCCTTCTCGACCGAATTGGCCACGTGCTCGGCCAGCCGTCGCCAGCAGGTCACCGCATAGAAGCTCGACGGGCCGTCGCCCCAGTCGTTCCGCTGCCGGTCGAACCGGCGCGGGTTGACCGCGATGCGGAAGCGGGCTCTGGGCACCCCCTGTTCCGTCGTCGTGGCCGTCACCTCGTTGACCACGTTCCCGACCAAGGTCACGTACGTCTCGTTCATCGCAGCCTCCCGGATTGCACACTGTGCTCGCTGACGCGTCGGGCCGCTGCCGACGGTCGTCATGCGGTCCCGGGAACGACGATGCCGTGGATCGGGGGCCGTGCGGGCCGATCCGGTGGCGCCTGTGGATAAGTCGGCCCTGTGGACAACGGATTACTTCGTACGGGGGATTGCGCCGGAGGTCTTCAGCGCCCCGATCTTCCGGCCCGACCGCCGCCGCACAGCCTCAGTGCGGCGGTCGGCGCTCCGCCGCCGCGAGCCTCGCCCGCGCTTCCTGGTAGCGCTCCAGTTCTGCGACCACGGGACTGACCAGATGCTCGTCCGTCGCCTCCGCCACGCGGTTGCGCAGCCCCGCACTGGTGGACTCGGAGCGCGCACGGTCCGCTGTGGCCGCCAGTGACGGGCCGAGCAGCAGCGAGACCGCCACCAGTGGCAGTCCGGCGAACACCAGCCAGCCAGGTCCTGGCACGCCGAGTGCGCGGCCGGGGAGATCAGCTCCAGCCAGGACCGCCACCGAGCCGATCAGCCCGACCAGGGTCAGCGCCATCCCCAGCCATTGGAGCGCGGCGACCGCCCGGAGGCTGCCGTCGGGTCCGCGCGGGACGGTCGGCGCGGGGGTGCCGTCCAGGGCTTTGGGCAGCGTCCGCAGGCCCGGGGCCAAGGCCTGGCGCACGCCTGCGGCCCACGGTTCGGGCAGGTCGCGGGTCAACCTGTGAGCGGCCTGGCGGACGGCGAGTTCGACCCGGTATGGCTGGACGCCGACGTCGACCGGTTCGGCCCCGGGCAGCACTGCGGGGACCGGCACGGTGGGGTGGGTCTCCCGCCGGGTGCGTCCCGTACGAAGTTTCATCGGCATCGCCGGGTGTGCCGGGCGGCGGGCCGCAGCCGCCGCCAGGGCCTCAGTGCCGGCCGCTTCGGAGACTCCGGTGACCAGGAGTTCGCGTTCAGCCTGACCAGCCGCCGCGGGTGACTTCGGCGCGGGGCTTTCGCCGCCGAACAAGGGGCGCAGGGCGGTCACCGTACGGTCGAGGTCCGCGGCGATCCGGACGACCGCGGCCCGGCGGCTGTCGACGAGGACCGCGATGGTCCGGTGCAGTTCGTCGACTCCCTGCCCCGTCAGCGCGGAGGTGGGGAGGATCCGGACGTCCGGCAGCCCGTCCACCGTCACGAGGCGGCGGACGTCCGCCAGGCAGGTGCCCACCGCGTCCGGCGGCAGCAGGTCCACCTGGTTGAGCACGACCGTCAACACCTCGCTGTGTGGGGCCAGCGGCCGCAGGTAGCGCTCATGCGCGGCGGCGTCGGCGTACTTCTGCGGGTCCAGCACCCACACCAGGTGGTCGGTGACGCCCGCCCACCGGTCCACTTCAGCCCGGTGGCCGTCCTCGACCGAATCGTGGTCCGGCAGGTCGACCAGGATCAGGCCTGACGGCATGCCGTCGGGCAGGTCGCCGTCCAGGAGGCTGTGCCGTGGCACCTGTCGGACGTGTGGCAGACCGAGCACGTCGAGGAGCGGGCGGGCCCCGTCGCGGTCCCAGGTGCACGCGACGGCGGTCGCGGTGGTGGGGCGGTGCGCTCCGGCGGCGGAGAGGTTGAGCCCGATCAGCGCGTTGAAGAGAGAGGATTTACCGCTGCCGGTGGCCCCGCCGATGGCGACGACCGTGTGTGTCCGGGCGGTGGACAGGCGCGCGTCGGCCCGGTCCAGGAGGGCGCGGGCGGGTGCCAGGTCGGCGGGACTCAGGCGTCCTTCGGCCAGGCCGATCGCGCGTTCGAGGGCGGTCAGCCGGGCGAGGAGCGCTTGGAGTTCCGGCTCGCCTAGGGCATCCGGGTTCGCAGTGGCGACCGCTCCGTGCGGAGAACTTGGAGCTCCGCCCGGGGCTGACGTCTGGGTGGGGTCCGGGTCTGATTCGGGCTTGGTTCCGGTCTTGGGCGCGGGCGCAGGAGCGGGCTCGGATTCGGCCTCAGGCGCGGTCTTGGAAGCGGTCTCGGTCCCGGTCTCAGACTCAGATTCACGCTCGGGCTCGGGCTCGGGCTCGGGCTCGGGCTCGGGCTCGGGCTCGGGCTTCAACCCAGCCTCAGGTGCAACCTTGAGCTCCGACTCGAGTTCCGCGTCGGCTCCCAGCTCCAGCTCCGGCTCCAGCTCCGGCTCCAGCTCCGGCTCCAGCTCCGGCTCCAGCTCCGGCTCCAGCTCCGGCTCCTGCTCCGGCTCCTGCTCCGGCTGGGACCTGGATCCGGAGCCGGGCTGCGGCCCGAATTTCGGCCAGGTCTCCGGCCCCGTACCAGTCACATTCAGCGCTGCTCCAGTGCCAGCTTTGTTCCCCGCACCCGTTTCGTCCTCAGCGGCCATCGGGCTCACCCTGCCTTCCGCAGTGCGGACAGTGCCTGCAGCAGGCCGTCCGCAACGGTCTCGAAGCCGGCATCGGCCATCTGGCCGCCATTTCCATCGGATCGCTCGTCGAGCCGTCCGCCGGGCTCGTCGGCGGAGCGCCCCGTCGCGGCCGCCACCCGCGACTGCTGGCGTTCCTTCTCCGTATCGAGCAGGTCGGTGACCCGGCGCCGGAGGTCCTCGCGTACGGCGCGGACCAGTTTCGGAACCGACTCCTCTGTCGGTCGCAGCGTGTGCAGGAGTCGCTCAGCCACTGCGCCTGGGCCGTTCTCGTCCTCCTCGCCCGGGTCCGCGTGCCCGGCCAGCGCGGCGACCAGCAGGGGGAGCACGAGCGGGTCGTCCGGCCCGGCGGCTCCGGCCAGCACCGAAGCGCGTTCCTGCCAGTCGCGGGCCAATGCCGCCGCGCGGGCTGGGATGTCCGCGGGGACCTCGTCCGGGCTGCACCCACCGCCCCGTGGCATGCTGCGCGGGGCCGCAGCGGCCCCACCGGGCCGCGAACTCCAGCACACCGCGGTCAGTTCCGCGCCCCGGGCAGCGGCATCGCGCAGCAGGACCTCCACCGCCGTACGCAACGATGCGAAGCCCGCCCCGACGGCGTCGCGGGGCAGCCCCAGGGCAACGACCTCCCGCCAGTGCGCCAGCGCGTCGCCGCGCAGCAGACCACCGTCCGTCAGGGCGCGGTCCGCCCACCGCTCCGCCGCCCCGTACGCACGGGTCACACAATCGCCCAGGACAGCGGCCCCGTGCTGCTGCGCACGGGTCGCGTCTGCCAACTCGGCGACCCGTACGTCCAGACTTTCGAACGTGCCACCCAGGGTGCGGCGCAACGCATCGGCGCGGATGTCCGGATCGGCCGCGCGTGCGGTCAGCCAGGCGCGGATAAGTGCGACGTCCTGCGCCCGGAGCGGAGCGGCTTGAGCGTCTTTGGGGTCCGCCTCTGAGTCCGCCTCTGAGTCCGCCTGGAGGCCCGTTTCCGGATCCGGCTTCGGATCCGGCTTCGGATCCGGCTTCGGATCCGCTTCCGCGATGGTGAACAGCGGCACACCGCCGAGCCCCGCCTCATCCAGCATCCGGCGCAGGTCCACTCGTACGGTCTCGCGGACGTGGTCCGGCACTCGGTTGAGGACCACCGCGAGTTCGACGGTCCTGGCCCTGGCCACCCGCAGCAGGTGCCAGGGGATCGCGTCCGCGTACCGGGTGGCCGTGGTGGTGAAGATCCAGAGGTCGGCCGCCCCGAGCAGCCGTACCGCCAGGTTCCGGGCATCGGACGCAGCCGACCCGATCTCCGGCGGGTCGAGCAGTGCGATCCCTTCGGGCACCTGTTCGTCGGCGCGCAGGATGAGGCCGTCCGCCGCGTCCGGATCGTCGGTGCGGGTCAGCCCGGGAAGGATCCGGTCGTCGGCGAACCGGTCCCGGTCGGCCGCGCGGTGGACCAGGACCGGGACGCGGGTGGTCGGACGCAGCACCCCGGTCCGGCTGACGTCACGGCCGACGAGGGCGTTGACCAGGGTGGAACGTCCGGAGCCGGTGGCCCCGGCCACAACGGCCAGCAGGGGTGTCCCGGGCTTGCGCAGCCGGGGCAGCACGTAGTCGTCGAGCTGATCGGCGAGTTCCGCTGCGACCCGCCGGGACTCCGCCGCACCGGGGAGGTCGAGCGGCAGCCGTACGGCGCGGACGCGGTCACGTAGCCGCGCGACGGCGACAACCCGCCCGACGCCTTCGGATGTGCCACCCGCCGGGTCGCTGCCCATGATCACCATGTGATCACAATGACAGATTAATGACCGTTTTGTGATGATAAGCAGGCAATCTTTAGCGCAATTACCGCTTTCTGAGGGATGTGAAGCCCCCAGCAGGCCCGACGCCGACTCCGTCGGGACCTCACTCAACAGCCCGCCCGGAACTCAGCCCAGCGCCACTGCCACGCCCTCCCGCGAAGACCGCTGCGCCGCCTCTATGACTTCCAGAACCGCCACCGTCTCGGCCATCGGCACCGGCGGAGCCTCCTCGCCCCGGACCGCTGCGGCGACCCGTCGGTAGAAGTCCTCGTACGCGCCGGGCAGCGTCGGCACCACCTCGGTCCGTCCTGGCTCGCCGAGCCGGCCCCAGTCCGCCTCGGGCTCCTCGCCCCATCCGGCGCCGCCGGGCACGTCGCCGTCGCGGAGTGCGGCCTCCTGCGCGTCCAGGCCGTACTTCACGTACGCCGCCTTCGACCCCAGGACCCGCATCCGCGGCCCCAGGTCGGCGGCCGTCGCGCTCATCCACAGGTGCGAGCGCACCCCACCCCGATGCGTCAGGGCGATGAAACTGTCGTCGTCCACGACCACCCCGGGGCGTACGAGGTCGAGCTCCGCGTAGACCCGCTCAGGGCGCCCGAAAAGCGCCACCGCCTGATCGATCAGGTGCGCGCCGAGGTCATACAGGATGCCGCCGAGCGCGGCGGGGTCCGCGTCTTCCTTCCAGGACTCCTTCGGCTCCGGACGCCACCGCTCGAACCGGGATTCGAACCGGTGCACCGCGCCGAGCCGCCCTTCCTCGACAAGGCTGCGGACCGTACGGAAATCGCCGTCGAAACGGCGGTTCTGGAACGCGGACAGGAAGAGCCCGGCCTTGTCCGCGATGCCCGCGAGCTCCCGCGCCTGGGCCGCCGTCCCGGCGATCGGCTTGTCGACCAGCACGTGCAGACCGGCTTCCAGCGCCGCCTGCGCCAGCGGCACGTGCAGTTTGTTCGGCACTGTCACAACTGCGAAGTCGAAGTCACCCGAACGGGCGAAAAGCTGTTCCACGTCGGCGATCACTTCGGTCGCCGGATAGCGCTCGCGTACCGCCGCCTGTCGCTCCGGGTTACCGGTGACGACCGCGGCCAGTTCGAACTCGGGCAGGGCGTCGAGGAACGGCGCGTGGAACGCGGACCCGCCCAGGCCGTAGCCGATGAGCGCGGCGCAGAGGGGAGCGCGGTCCGGATGGTTGGCAGTCATGATGTGTCGTTGCTCCTACTTCTGATGGAACGTGCGCGGGTTCCGTACCCCGCTCACAGCACGACAGGCCCCGGCGAACGCTGGGGAACCAGCTGGTCACGTTCCGACACGCCAGGGGGTGTATCCGATCACATTCCGGCCGCCTCTTGCGTCTGATCGGATAACGGAAGGGTTCCAGGCCATGAGGAACCCACTCCCGGCCCTATCCTGTTGTGCCGCGAAAGGATCGCAATGCATGATCCTTCGCATCACCCGGGTCGGCCTGCGCACACGCGTCGGCCGTGCCCGCCCGCCTCCATAGCTCAGTGGATAGAGCAGGTGCCTTCTAAGCACTTGGCCGCAGGTTCGAGTCCTGCTGGGGGCACACGGCTGTGCCAGGTGAAACGCCCCGGAGCCGGTAATGGTTCCGGGGCGTTTTCTGCTGGTCAGACCGCTTCTTGGCCCACTCCGGCCGCGTAGCGGACCACGGCCGGTCCGGTCACAACGGTTCCGGAGATGTCCGGCCGTCCCCGGCTTGGGCCGACCCTTTGTGCCTGAGCTGTGCCTGAGCCGGGCCCGAGCCGACTCCGGCCCGGCGGCCGTCCGTCATCCTCGCAAGGTCGATCCGCTTCTTGATGTCCTCGTCCTGGCCGTCGATGCGGAGTGCGTAGGTGGTGTGCAGGACGGGCACGCTGTTGCCCGCCCATGAGGCCACCGTCGCCGGTGGCACCGGAACGTTGAGCCACATCGTCAGACACGTGTGCCGAAGGTCCCTCATCCAACTCGCCCGGATACGTGCACCAGGAAGGTGGCGCCGCCGACATCGCACTTGTCCGAGCTGCCGACGAGCTTGTCCGCGCGTTCCATCTGGTCGACGCGTCGGTACGGTCCGACCGGGACGCCCCGCAGGTCTCCCGGCCCGAGCGGGAGGCCGCAGCCCGCCGGGGCAACCCGACGTCGGAGCGAGAGATGCTGCGGACGTTCGTCCGCGACAGCCGTGACCGGACCATCAGCCGCGCGGGGTTCGAGCGTCGGCTGACCGAGCTGGGCATCCTGTGGCGGGCCAACGAGTCGGCGACGACCGGCAGGATGCGCGGCTACTCGTTCTCGACGCCGGGCTGGGAGGACTCCGCCGGGGTGCAGGTGTGGGTGACCGCGTCGAAGGTGGCCAAGGACCTGAAGTGGTCTTCGTTGGAAACCCGGTTCGCGGCGAACAAGGTCAGGGCTCGTGCGCAGCGGGCGACGGCCCGCGAGGCGCAACTCGACGCTCTCGGCGACGCAGGGGAGGCCGCCCGACTGGCCGAAGCCGGGATGCCTCCGGTCGGGAGCCCGAGCGCCAGGGCGACGTCGAGGAGTACGCCGTCTTCCTGGCCCAGGAGCACGCCGAAGCCACCCCGCCAGATCGAGCGGTGAGCCGGCGGGGCAAAGACCAAAAGCGCGGATGGGAAGTCCGGGTCTCATCAGATCTAGGAACCAGTCACGGAGCCGACCGTCTCTTACTTCGCGGCCAGAGGCAGCGCTTCGTATTCCAGGTTCTCCCGTACCGTCGCGATCAACGGATGGCCTGGGCTGAGCACCCGTTCGGCGTCTTCCAGGGTGCGTTCGTACAGCGGGACGGCCCGGTCCAGGTCGCCCGCCGCCTCGTACGGGCCCGCGTCAGCGTCATGCCGTGCTCGTTGGCCCAGCGGCGTGCGTCGTTCTCGTCCGCCGCCGACGCAGTCCTGGGCGCCTGGGGACCCGACGGATAGACGCGTCCGGACGAGCAACATCCTTCACTCCGCGCACCGCATTACCAGGATTCATGACCGGAATAGTCAGTGGAAGGCGTCGAGATACACGGCGCAATTCCCGGTCGTCAGTGTTTGCACCATGACTGTGGTTTTCCAGGTACGGGTATCGGTGACGGCGGTCGTGGCGCCGGAGTTCGGGCGCCAACCGTGACTTTCGGCGAACTTGAGGGCATTGTTCTCGATACTGTTCACGGCAATCGGAACCGTGAGTTTCGCTTCTTTCAAGATAGCCGGAACAGCACTGCAGGGCGCCTTGTACGAGAGCTGCAAGAGCGTCCCCAGCATGTTGCCCTTCACGTAATAATGAACGTTAACAGCTCCGTCCGGCAGGGTGGCTCCGGTCAGCTTCAAGGACTCCTTCAGAGATATATCGCTACTCCCGGTGTCGGCACGAGAATCGTCGGGAGAAGGCGACCAGGGGTGTCGGTGGTGGAGATACAGACCCCCGATCGCCAGCCCGCTGAGGATCAGCATGCCGATCAAGAACACACCCACCAGGAAGAAGAACCTGCGAATGCCCCCTGTTTCCACAGGCTTCGTGCCAGAATCACTCATGAGGCCGGATTCGGAGCCGCATAAAATGTTGCGCTCCCCACGATGTCGAAATCGTGTGCCAGGCCGGTCTCATTGAGACGAGCCAGGTCGTTCTGTGAGATTCCTTCGATGTCGTTTCTAGGCACCCCGCCCTCGGGGTTACCCCAGTTGTATCGTTTATAGATATCGACTCGGATCTGCCCGACCGGCTGGCCATCGACCATGGCCATGGCGGCCAAGCGCGTCGCCTGATCCTTTGCGGTGGGGTCGGTCACATTGAACCCCCGTTTCGGGCCCACGTCTTCGAGGTTGACCGGTGGATTCGTGAAATAGGGCGGGATGATGTTCGAGCCCGCCGGGGTCATCGTGCCGCGGTCCGGCAGGTGGTCGGCGAAGTCTCGGATTTGCCTGGCGAACATCCGGGCGGATTCGTCGTGTTGCTCCTTCAGGCCCTTCGCGGCCCCGATGATGCGATCGAGTTCGTCCTCCGCCCGGTCCAGCGCCTGCTTCGCGACGTCATAGCGTTTGATCAAAGCTTCCCATTCCTGGTCCGACCGGCCGATAGCGTCAGTGAACTTGACGTTCACATCGGGGTTGGCCTTCGCCTGCTTGACCAGGGCCCGGGCCGTCACGGCCTGGGCCTCCAGACTCGTCCGGGAGCGCTGGTACTCCGCCAGGAGATACGACCATTCGCCAAGCGTGCGCTCGACGCCGGCCAGCGCTTGGTGCATGATCCAGACTTCCGGATAGATGTGCTGGACAGCGTCGTGGCAGGAGCCGCCGGCCAAGCCGGTCCACGCCCCGGGATCTTGCAGTGTCACCTCCAACTCCGCGCGCACGTTGCCCAGTTGCCCGGAGGCCTGGCGTACCCGTTCGACCAGCAGTCCGATCGCCGGCACCAGACCCGGCGCCGGGTCGAAGCGAAGCCCGGGAAACTCCTTCGACGCGGAGCTCATCCCAACACCTCTTGTATCCGACTCGGCGCCGGGGCCGTGGGCGGGGTGCCCGACGGTGGCGCGGACGATCCTGCGGGATCCAGGACGGAGCGAAGCGGGGAGAGTGCGGCCCTTGCCGGTGTCGGCGTGCCGCCGGCGAGCCGGGCCGTGGAGGTGGCCACATGTTGCTCGGTCACGCCGTACGCGGTCTTGGACTGGTCGACCGCGGTCCGGAATTTTCCGATCTTGCCCCGGAAATCCTTGACCCGGGTATCCCATTTTTCATTGAAGTGGTCGCATGCCTTGTCGAGATCCTCGTGCCCGGTCCGAACCGGTCCGGTCTCGTGAAGTGCGTTGAGCGCCGCATCCGTCGCGCGGGTCGAGTTGTCGAACGCGACTATCGACCTGTCTAACCATGCGAAATCGACCGAAAAGCCTTCTGCCGTCACACATCCCCCAGCTAGCACGAAGAGCCGGCTGTATCCAACCCGTCGCGGAGTGCAACTGAGCCCCCGTGCGACTTCACCTACGGCGCCGCTCACGAACTACAGCTGGCGTCATGCTGCCTGTCGTGCGGCGGCTCCAGACGCTGCCACTGCTCCTCGCGGACCTGCTCCCAGGGAATGCACGAGGCCGGGTCCGGCAGCCCGTTCTCGGCGATGTCCTCAAGAACGGCGGCGAGGGCGTCGGCACGCTCACGTTCCTGACCGGCGACAGCGCGCAGCGCTTCGGCTTCTTCGGCGGTGAGGGCGGTCCGCGCATAGGCGACGTGGTGAGGGTCGGTCATCGCTGACCCCCTTTGGGTCTCGGTCTCCTCGATGCTCTCACCACCGTGCGGCGTGCGGCGTGTGGTGCCGGATCCGGGTGACGGCCGGGGTGAATCCTGATCCCGCTCATTACCTAGATACCAGGGCAGCCAGGCCAGACAGCACCGGATGGCGGCGGTGGCTGGTCACAGGAAATGCCCGCTGGCGAGGTAAGGCGCCGGGACAGGCATCCCACGGACGGCGATATAGCCCTCTTGCCCGATGTCGAGACGGGCGGCCAAGCCGACATCGATCGCCCACTCGTTCGGGGTGGTGATGCAGTTGACCAGGGTTCTTCCCCGCGATGAAGCGAGGGCTTCCCACAGCAGCTCCTGTGCGATCTCCGGGTGCGCGGCTGCCAGCAGCGAGGCCCGCCCCTGGTGGTCGATGTAGACATAACCAGGCTTCGTCATGTCCCGGGACACGACCAGCCGCATGGTGCCGAGCATGTAGCCGTGGTCGGGACCGTGGCCCGCAACGCGCAGGCTCTGGTCCAACCGGTCCATCCACTCGAAGTCGTCGGCTCGGCCCTCCCGCAGGCCGTCGACCGCGGGAAGCGTGGACCGGTCGACGGTGCCGACCATCCGTATCTGCGGGTGGAGGGAGAATCCCGCCAGCCTGTACCGGCGGGTGGCGCCTGCGTGGACGCTGGAGGAGAAGATGCCAGGACGGCCGTCGGCATGGTCGAGGGCGGCATCCAGTAATCGCGTCCCGACGCCCTGAGCCTGATGGCTCGGCAGCACGCCGTAGGTCGCAAGGAACCACAGCCGGCCGCGGTTCTGGGAAATAGCGAATCCGACTACTCCGCCGGCCTCGGTATCCTCCTTCACCGCGACCCAGCACCCTCCCGGGTCGACGCTCAGGTGGAAGCGCATACGGTCGATCCACTGCTTCGAGGCCGCTGCCGAACGCGGCTCGGCCTCCGGATCGCTGACCCGCCGGGTGCTCCTCTCGGCCTCAAAGAACGTGAATGACGATGCGCGTTCCGCTGAGGCGAGATCGTCCTCACACATCAGCCTGACCTGTACGGAGTCCATCGTTTCAGCGTAGGGATTAGCCAGGCTGGGTCGCATCCGGTTATTTCGCGATCGCCTCGGGTGGTAGCACCGGTAAAGTCCCCCCGCCGCCACAACCCCACCTACCCGGCGAAGGTTCGTGGTCAGCGCACCAGCCGGTGCCGGACGGGGCAGCGTCATCTCGTGCTCGTCGGCCCAGTGGCGCGTGTTGTTCTCGTCCGCCGCCGACGCAGGGTGGTGTCAACCCGTGGAAGCACCACCTGATGATTCCTCCACCAGGAGCTTTTGCATCACTTCCTGCGGCGTCAAAAAGCCCAGGCACCGCCGGGGCCGGTTGTTGATCTCCTCGGCGATCGCCGTCAGGTACGGCTGGTGCGAGGTGATCGGCGTCCCCTTGGGCAGGTACTCGCGGATGATCCGGTTCGTGTTCTCGTTCGTCGGACGTCGCCAGGGCGAGTGCGGGTCGGCGAAGAACACCGGCAGTCCCGTCGCCAGGGTCACGGCCGCGTGCCGTCCCATCTCCGTACCCTGCTCCCACGTCAGCGACTCGCGCACCAACTCCGGGAGTCCTTCGACGTGTTCGATCAGGATGTCCGCGAGCGGCCCGGCCTTCTTCCCCTCGGGCAGGGCCAGGATCGCGCAGAACCGGGTCCGCCGGTCGACGAGGGTCACCGCGGCGCTCTTCCCACCCTCACCGATGATCAAATCCCCCTCCCAGTGTCCCGGGACCTTGCGGCCCAAAGCCTCGGCGGGGCGGTCGTGGATCGAACGCATGCCCACGATGCGCCCGCCTGACAGGCCGCCTTTGCGGCGGGGGCGCCGGGTGGTGCCTTTTCCGGGCAGCAGGACGCCCAGGCGGGCGAGTTCACCCTTGGGCAGGGCGTAGATCCAGGTGTACACGGCCTCGTGGGAGACGGTCATACCGTCGGCGGGGATCGAACCTTCCATGAGGTCAACAGTGTCGTCCCGGGCTTCGAGCTTCAAGCGGCCGGCGATCTGGTTCGGCGTCCGGCCGCGCCGGAGGTCGGCGACCACCCGGTCGCGGAGCGTCCCGGGATGGTCCAGGAGTCGGGCCTGGGGGCGTTTTCGCCGTCCGGCGGCCCGCCGGTCGGCGGTCACACCCCGGTAGCCGCGTTGGGAGCGGTTGCGGCCGATCTCCCGGCTGACCACCGAGGGAGCCCGGCCGATGTGTCGGCCGATCTCCCGGGGTCCGTCACCCCGCTGGACTGCCAGCGCGATCTCCTCGCGGTCCTCCGCCGTCAACGGTCGTCGCACACTCATCGGCAACCCCTCCCACCTGCACTGTTGCTACGACGGTATGACACCACCCTTCGTGTCGCCTCCGGTGATGGCGCTGAGCTGCGCGAGCCGTCCTGTGAGGTCGATCAGCCCGCCCGGCTTGGTCCCCTGCATGAAGGACTGGGCAAAGAGCGGATCTTCCGCGTTGTTGTGCAGCAGGTTTTCGAGCTGCTTGAGTTCGGCGGAGTTCAGCGACTCCAGCCGCAACCCCAGATCCTGAGCACGCCGGGCGTCCGCTCCCGGGCCGCCGCCGACAGCACTCGCGTTGAACTCGCCGGGGCCGCTGAACTCCACGTCCTTACGCAGGGCCGCGGCAGCGCGGCTGTCGGCCTCGGTCGCCAGCCGCAGCGCCTCGGTGATCCGCGCGGCGAACCCCTCAGCCTGCGCGTTCCGGGATTTCGTGAGCTGCCCTTGTTCCTCAGTCGTGAGGCCGGCGAAACTCTCCTGCCAGGTCGCCGCACCGTCATCCGCCACCCGGAAACGCGTCCCGGTCTCCGGCCATGGCATCGCGCAAACGCTCCCAGTCCTCCGCCAAAGCCGTCAGCTGGGTAGTGCGCAGTTCGCGCAACTGCTGGACGCTCACCATGAGAACATCACCTCGGGTTCAAGCCGAACCGGGACCCCTGATGCGTTTCCGTCCGGGTCCACGTCTCAGCGGTATCACGCAGATTGTGCGCCTGGGACCGCATCGTCCTGGTTTTCAGGTCGAGCTTTGCTTTCCAGCGTTCCTGCGTGAACGCGCGTGCGGCCCCCAGTTCCCACCCGCCGTAGACGGGTGCCAGCAGCTCGATGGAACTCACCGCGGCGCTCCCGTCCTTCCGGAGTTCCTCAGCCAGAACGTCGAGGATGTTCCCACTGACCAGGAGGACGTCCGGATGGACGACAAGGTCCGGAGGGCCGTTTTTTGGGACGAAGGGCCGGAGATCGACCGGAGGGCGGGGAACGGTCGGTGTTCCCGGTGAAACCGGACCACCGGGAACCGGCGGTGTCAGCGTCCCCTGTGGGTCCACTGCCGCCCAGAATTTCGCCTGCCGCTCATCCACGAACGTCCCCGCCCCCGTCCCGCAGCGCGGGATGCCGCTCTGAATGATCAAAGGAATCAGCCGGAGCCCTACGCGCCTTGATGTCACGGAGCAACTGCCGAGTGTCAGTCAGCAGGCATTCCGTCCAGCGGTGGCGGCGACATCGAGGACCGCATCCTCAAGCTCACCAACGACTACCGGACCCGCCGTGGCCTGAACGCCCTCCAGCTCGACGGCCGGCTCAACCAGGTGGCGCGGGCGAGCAGCGCTGACCCGCCCACCGGCCCCGGGACACTACGATCGCGTTCCGGCGCGCACCGACCGGGACCGCGTCGTGGCCGGCGGCAGTGCCCGCACCGGCAGTGCCCGCACCGGCAGTGCACACCGCGGATTTGGGAGACGAGTGTCAGCCGACGGTTCCACAGGCGACAGTTCCACAGGCGACGGAGCAACACGTTCCACGGGTCACGCACCACCGGGCCGGCCCGCCGCTCGCGAGCAGCCCCTGACGACCTGGGGGTGGACAGCATGAACTGGGAAATCGCAGTCCCCGCAGCCGCCGAGCTCGGCGAGCGCCCCGTCTGGGACGACAGGGCGGCCACCCTCGTCTGGGTCGACATCAAGACCGGCCGGGTGCACCGCCACCAGCCAGGCGGCACTGACGACTACTTCGAGGCCGGGCCCACCGTGGGCGCCGCTGGGCTGCGTGCCGACGGGGGTTACGTCCTCGCCGCCGGCACCCGGTTCCTGCTGACCGACGCGGACGGTCACGTCGGGGCCACCGCACCCATTCCGGGGGACGCCCTGTTCAACGACGGGGTGGTCAGTCCGAGCGGGCAGTTCTGGGCGGGTACGGCGACCACTGACCTGACTCCGGGCGGCGGTGCGCTCTACCGGCTCGACGCCGACCTCTCCGTGCACCTGGTCCTCGACGGGGTCACGGAGAGTCCAACGGGCTCGCGTGGAGTCCCGACGGGACGACCATGTACTACGTCGATTCAGGCGAAGAGCAGCGCAGGGTAAGGGCGTTCCCGCAAGACCCGGCGACCGGCGCCCTGGGCGGGCCGGAAGACTTTGCAACTTTCACCCAGGACGAAGGAATCCCCGACGGCCTCGTCGTCGACAGTGGCGGGAGCCTCTGGGTGGCGCTCTGGGGCGGTGGAGCCGTACGGCGCTACTCGGCTGACGGCGCGCTCCTCGACCATCTGCCGGTGCCCGCGCACCTGGTCACCTGCCCCGGCTTCGGCGGGCCGGACCTGGCCGATCTGTACGTGACGACCGCCTGGGAAGGCCTGACCCCCGGAGCCCGCGGAGCCCAACCGTTGGCGGGGCATGTGTTCCGCGGCCGCCCCGGCGTGACCGGGCTGCCGGTGACCCACTTCCCGGCCTGAAGCCCCGAGCCCGCGTCGACCATGGGATTCCCGCAGAGCGGATCCGGGCATTCCGGGCGCCCGGTCCACGGGATTCCCATGATCAACCAAATGGCATCCTCTAAGCTCGGCCCCGTGAAAAGTGTTCCCGCCCTCCAGTCCTGGCTCACCGGGCTCACCCCCGGACAACTCACTGAACTGCTCGAACAGCGCGATCTCCCCAGAGCTGGGGCGTACGGCAGGGATGGCGTGTCCACGACCGCCCGCCTGGCCCAGCACCTGCTGTCCGACGTGTCGGTCACCAGAGCTCTGCACGACCTCACGAGGGCCGAGACGCAGACGCTGGTCGCGGTGGCGCAGCTGGCCGAGCAGGCGCACGGCCTGCTGGCGATGTCGGCGCTCGCCGCACCGGATCCGTTCGAGCGGGCGGTGCCCCGTGAGTGGTTCCTCGACCAGTTCACCCAGGATCCGGACGGACGCGTGGCCGCCGAGGCGGGGCTGGAGCGCCTGGCCGGGCGGGCCCTCATCCTCCCGCCCAGCGCGGACCACCTCGCCGTCCCGCTGTTCCTGCACCGGCAGGCCGCTGAACTCCGGGGCCTGGGGCGGCCGGTGGAGCAGTTGTTGTCCGGCGCGTACAACGCCCCTGAGGTCCACCGCGTCGCAGCCACCCTGGGTCTGCCCGAGTCCCGCACCCGTGATGAGGCGCAGCGCGGGATCGTGGCACTGTTCAACGACCCGGTGGAGCTCGCCGGCCGACTAGACGAAGCGCCGCCCGGAGCAAGGAGGTTGCTCGAACTGCTGACGAGAGAGTCGCCGCTGCTCGCGACCCCGTGTTTCTCGGTCCAGTACGGCTACTACTCCCCCGGATCCAGCAAGTTCCTCTTCAATCAAGGGGGTTCGGGCGATCCGGGTACGGACTGGCTGGCGGAGCGCGGGTTCCTCGTTCCGGTGGGCACCAATCTGGCTGAACTCCCGTACGAGATCGGTGTCGCAGTGCGCGGCGACAACGCCGGGCCCGCCTTCGAGGCGGATCGGCCGAAGATTTTCTCCCTGACCCCGCTGCCCCGGTCCGCCGCCGGGCAGGCGCAGGCTTCGGCCGCCGCGGCGGCGTCCACGGTCGAACTCCTGCTGCGGTCCGTGGCCGGGCAGCCGCTGGCGGTGCGGAAGACGGGCGGGATCGCCGTACGGGACACCAAACGGCTCGCCAAGGCCATCGGGGCGACTGAACAGCAGACGCGACTGTGGCTGGACCTGGCTGCGAACGCGGGGCTGATCGCGCCGCACCGCGATGCGGCGCCGCCCGCGCGGGGCCGCAAGCCGGCTCCGGAACCGCCGGCGCGGATGCTGCCGACGGCGAAGTACGACACGTGGGTCGCCGCCGGGCCCGCCGCGCGGCTGTTGCCGGTCATCGCGACGTGGGCGGTCACTCCGGAGATCTTCACCTACTGGCCGGGCGAGAACAGTGACACTCCGGTCGCCTTGATCTCGCCGATGGACCCGTACGCCGTTCCGCTCCGCCACGGCCTCCTCGAAGCGCTCACGACGATCCCGGACGGGCAGGGTGTCGGCTCCCCCGTCGACGCCTGTGCGGTTGAGCAACTCGTCTCCGAAGCGCTCGCGTTCCGGCCCATGGCGCTCGCCGCGGACGATGACGCCTATGAGCGCACGATCAAGGTGCTGGCTGAGGCCGAACTCCTCGGCGTCACCGCGCACGGCGCCCTCACCCCTGTCGGGCACGCGGTGCTCGCCCTGCTGCGCGCGGGTGCCGCCCGGCACTTCCCCGCGGTCCCGGGAACCGGAACGGACCTGACGGACCGTCCGGTTTTGGAGGGTGCGGTACGCGAGCTCTCGCGGGCCCTGTCCGGCCTGCTTCCCGAACCGCAGACGACGGCCCGCTTCCAGGCCGACCTGACCGCCGTCGTCGCCGGGGCGGCGGCCGCCGGGCTCACGGATCTGCTCGGCGACTGTGCCGACCGTGAGTCCGAAGGGCACGCTGTCGTCTGGCGGTTCAGTGCGAAGTCCGTACGGCGCGCCTTGGACGCCGGGTTGGATTCCGCCGGACTCCTGGAGAGCCTCGCCGCCGTGGCGGAAGGCGGTCCGGCCCTGCCGCAGCCGCTCGAATACCTGATCAAGGACACGGCCCGTACGCACGGCAGGATGCGGGTGGTCCGCTCGGCGTGCTGCGTCCGCTCCGACGACGAGGCGCTGGTCCTGGAGCTGTCGAAGACCCGGGCGCTCGCCAAGCTGGGTCTGCGCCGGATCGCCCCGACGGTGCTCATCAGCACCGCCGACCCGGGGTCCACCCTGTCGGCGCTGCGGGCGGCGGGCTTCGCCCCGGTCCTGGAGGCCGAGACGGGCACCACCGTGGTCGAGCGTGTCTCCGGCGAGCGCGCCGCGGACTTCACGGTCCCGCTGGCCGACGCGCACGCCCACCACGGGCCGGGGCCGCAGACGCCCTGGGAGCTGGCGGCGTTGCTGCTCGACCGGTGACCGCCACCCGGACTGTGACTGCCTGGCCGACCTGTGCCCCGGGTCACACTCCCCACCGCCTGTAACGTCCACTCGCCCCTGCCGCGTCTAAGGGGATGACGACATCGAGGGGGCAACACCGTGGGGAACACCCTGGACCGGGATTCAGTCGCAGGGGGCGAAGCCGGGCGGCGCGCAGCCGGGGACTTCCTGGACTTCGCGACCGCGCGCAGCAAACCGCTGTTCCGTACCGCGTGCCTGCTCACCGGGGACTGGCACCTGGCCGAGGACCTGGTGCAGGAGACCTTGGGGAAGATGTACGCCTCCTGGCGGAAGATCGACCGGATCGACTCGCCGGCGGCGTACGCCAACACCGTCCTGGTCCGGACTTTCCTGTCGCACAAGCGGCGGCGCAGTTCCAGCGAGCGGCCCAGTGCGCAGTTGCCGGAGACACAGGGGAGCAAGGAAGACACGGAGCTGCGGCTCACCCTCCTGGACGGGCTGGCGCAGTTGTCCACCCGGGACCGGGCTGTGCTGGTCCTGCGCTACTGGGAGGACCGCTCCGTGGACGAGACCGCGAAGGCGCTGAGCCTGTCCACCGGCGCGGTGCGGCTGCAGTCGTTCCGTGCGCTGAAGCGGCTGCGGCTGATTCTCGGCGACCAGATTCCGGACCTTGCGATGCGTTAGCTCCGCCGTACGCGCACCACCCGCACACCCACCCGCCATACACACAGATCCACGACCCGGACGAACGGTGATCCGCCATGTCCCGAACTGACGACTCCTTTGAGCAGCAGTTGCCCGAGGCGCTCCGCGCCGGCACTGAGGCCTTCCCAGACCACTCCCCCGACCTGGTCCAGCGCGGGGTCACCCGTGGCAAGCGGATCAAGCGGGTGCGCAACCTCCAGGTGTCCGCCGCGGCTGCCGCGGCTGTGCTGCTGATCGGCGGCGGGGCGGTGTTCCTCACTGACGGGTCCAACGGTGACAACAAGTCGGGCCCGGCCGCCGCGCCGTCGAAGACCGCCGCCCAACCGACCGCAGCCCAACCCACCGCGGCCCCCTCGACGGTTACGCCGCCGGTGAGTGCGGCGGCGATGCAGGAGATCTTCAAGAGCCTTCTGCCGCAAGGGGGTTCGTACTCGGAGGAGTCAAGTCACGGAACGGAGGACCAGCCCGGCGGTCCGCAGGTCATCAAGAGGTCCTTCCCGTCGGCGCCCCTCGCGTCGCTCACCCTCACCACCCCCAAGGGCAAGAGCGGCCTCACCCTCTTGGTACAGCGGATGAGCGGGAACTCCCAGAAGCCGGCGCCCTGCCCCCGCGACACGGAGGAGGCCGGGATCAAGTGCGACATCAAGCACCTGCCCGACAACTCCGCCCTGACCGTCATCAAGGGGTTCACGTACACCGACGCACCGCGGAGGGCCCAGCAGAACTGGGAGGTCATCCTGGACCGCGCGGACGGCGCGCGGATCAGTATGAGCGCTTACGGCGGCGGTGGCGAGAAGGCGTCGACCAGTAAGGCCGACCCGGTCGTCAGCACGGACCAGATGTCCGGGATCGTCCAGAGCCCGGCGTGGGTCAAGGTCGTCTCGGCGATGCCGGTGCCGGTGCCCCCGGCGGCTCCGTCGGCCCCGGACCCGCGGAGTGACGCCCCGGACGACACGGTGGCCAAGGCCCTGGGCGCACTGATGCCCGCAGGCTCCACCGTGGTCGTCAAGGACGGCCAGGCCGGGTACGGCAGCATCACGTTCGACGACGGCAAGGGCCGCACCCTGGTTGAGGTCAACGTGCAGGCGGACATGACCGAGGCCATCAAGGGCCGGATGTCCTGCCCCCGGTCGGACGCGACCACCTGCAAGGCCGAGACGCTGCCCGACGGCACCAAGATCGTCTTGACGACCGGCCTTGCGGAGAAGGGTGGTTCGGCCGCGCAGTGGGGTGCCGAGGCGCTCTACTCCAACGGCCTGCGCGTGGTCGCCGCCGAGTTCAACTCGGGCACCCAGTCCGGCCCGGCAACCCGCCCGAAGCCCGGCCTGACGCTGGATCAGCTGAAGGCCGTGGTACTCAACGGGACGTGGAAGACCTCCGGAGACGCCCAGCCGACGGGCTACGCCGCCCAGCCGCCCCAGTAGACAAAAAGGTCGGCGTACGGTCCGCGACCGCGGACCGTACGCCGACCTTCTGATCTCAGATCCCGGTCTACTCCGCGTCGACCGCCGGAGCCGTGAACTGCGCCGCGTAGAGCCGCGCGTAGGTGCCGTCGGCGGCCAACAGGCCGTCGTGGGTGCCCTGTTCGACGATGCTTCCGGACTCCATCACCAGGATCACGTCCGCGTCGCGGATCGTGGAGAGCCGGTGCGCGATGACGAAGCTCGTGCGTCCGGTGCGCAGTTGCGCCATGCCGTGCTGGATGAGCACTTCAGTGCGGGTGTCCACCGAGCTGGTCGCCTCGTCGAGGACCAGGATCCGCGGTTCGGCGAGGAACGCGCGGGCGATGGTGATCAGCTGGCGTTCACCGGCGCTGACGCTGTCGCCGTCCTCGTCGAGGACGGTGTCGTAGCCGTCGGGCAGCGTACGGATGAAGTGGTCCGCGTGGGCGGCCCGCGCCGCTTCGACGACCTGTTCGCGGGTCGCCTCGCCGCGCGATCCGTACGCGATGTTCTCCGCGATGGTGCCACCGAACAGCCAGGTGTCCTGGAGCACCATGCCGATGTTCGAGCGCAGGTCGTCCCGGTGCATCGTGGCGATGTCGACGCCGTCCAGCGTGATCTTTCCGTCGGTGACCTCGTAGAACCGCATGAGCAGGTTGACCAGGGTGGTCTTGCCCGCTCCGGTGGGTCCGACGATGGCGACCGTGCGGCCCGGCTCGGCGATCAGGTTGAGGCCCTCGATCAGCGGCTTGTCCTTGGTGTAGCTGAAGGACACGTCGTGGAAGACGACCTCACCGCGGGCGGGGGTCCACTTCGCGGCCTTGGCCGCGTCGGGCGACTGCTCTTCGGCGTCGAGCAGTTCGAAGATCCGCTCGGCCGAGGCGACACCGGACTGCACCAGGTTGGACATACCGGCGACCTGGGTGAGTGGCTGGCTGAACTGCCGGGAGTACTGGATGAACGCCTGCACCTCACCGAGGGTGAGGCTGCCCGAGGCCACCCGCAGTCCGCCGACCACGGCGACCACGACGTAGCTGAGGTTGCCGATCAGCCCCATGATCGGCTGGATCATGCCGGAGATGAACTGCGCCCGGAAGCTCGACTCGTACAGCGCCTGGTTGTGCTCGTCGAAGGTCGCCGCCGCCTCTTCCTGGCGGCCGAAGACCTTGACCAGCGCGTGCCCGGTGTACATCTCCTCGATGTGCCCGTTGAGCTTGCCCGTGCTCTTCCACTGGCCGACGAACTGCGGCTGGGCGCGCTTGCCGACCTTGACGGTGACCAGGATCGACAGCGGCACGGCGAGCAGTGCGATCACCGCGAGCAGCGGGGAGATCCAGAACATCATCGCCAGCACACCGATGATGGTGAGCAGCGACGTGATGATCTGACTGAGCGTCTGCTGAAGCGTCTGGCCGATGTTGTCGACGTCGTTGGTGACCCGGCTGAGCACCTCGCCGCGTGGCTGCTTGTCGAAGTACGACAGCGGCATCCGGGACAGCTTGGCCTCGGCTTCGGCGCGCAGCCGGTGGACGCTGCGCTGGACCGCGCGGGTGGCCAGCCGGCCCTGGACGATACCGAACAGCGAAGCCACCACGTAGATGGCCAGGACCCAGAGCAGGACCTGGCCGACGGCGGTGAAGTCGATTCCGGCGCCGGGGGTGAAGTCGACCTTGGCCAGCATGCCGGCCATGGTGTCGTTGCCGCTGTCCCGCAGGTGCTGGATCGCCTCGGCCTTGGTGCTGCCCTTGGGCAGGTCGCGCCCGGCGATCCCGGCGAAGATGAGGTCGGTGGCCTGACCGAGGATCTTGGGGCCGATGACCGACAGGGTGACGCTGAGCAGGCCGAGGAACAGCACCACGTAGATGCTGGCGCGTTCGGGGTGGAGCAGTCGCATCAACCGGACGAGGGAGCCTTTGAAGTCCTTGGACTTCTCCAGCGGCGGGCCGCCCATCATGCGGGCGGCCGGTCCGCCGCCGACCGCGGGGCGGGCCTGGGTTTTGTTCTCGCTCATGCCGCCTCCGCCGCAGTCAGCTGGGACAGCACGATTTCGCGGTACGTCTCGTTGGTGTCCATCAGTTCGTCGTGTGTTCCTTCGCCGACGACCCGGCCCGCGTCCAGCACGAGGATGCGGTCCGCGTCCCGGATGGTGCTGACCCGCTGAGCGACGATGACAACGGTCGCGTCAGCGGTCTCCAGTGCGAGGGCGGCACGCAGCGCGGCGTCCGTGCGGTAGTCGAGGGCTGAGAACGAGTCGTCGAACAGGTAGATCTCCGGACGCCGCACCAGCGCGCGGGCGATGGCCAGACGCTGCCGCTGGCCGCCGGAGACGTTGGTGCCGCCCTGGGAAATCGGGGAGTCGAGCCCCTTGGGCAACTTCTGCACGAACTCCCGCGCCTGCGCGGTCTCCAGGGCCGCCCAGAGCTCTTCGTCCGTGGCGTCGGGTTTTCCGTACCGGAGATTGGTCGCGACCGTTCCGGAGAACAGGTAGGGCTTCTGCGGGACGAGGGCGACCGTTCGGGCCAGGAGCGCCGGCTCCAGGTCGCGGACGTCGATCCCGTCGACCAGGACCTGCCCGGTGGAGGTGTCGGTGAGCCGCGGGATCAGGTTGAGCAGCGTCGTCTTGCCTGAGCCCGTGCTGCCGATGACCGCGGTGGTCTCGCCGGGGTTCGCGGTGAGGTTGATGTCGCACAGCACCCGGTCCTGGGCCCCCGGGTAGCTGAATGCGGCGTCGCGCAGTTCGAGTGTGCCGTGGCGGGCAAGCGATCGGACCGGGTCCGTGGCCAGGACCAGCGTGGTCTCGGTGTCGAGGACCTCCTGGATGCGCTCGGCGGAGACCTCGGCGCGCGGCACCATCATGAACACGAAGGTGGACAGCATGATCGCCATGAAGATCTGCATCAGGTAGCTGAGGAACGCGGTCAGCGCGCCGATCTGCATGTCTCCACTGTCGATGCGGTGGGCACCGAACCACATGACGCCGACTACAGCGAGGTTCACCACCAGCATGACCAGCGGGAACATCAGCGACATCAGCCGGCCGACCTTGATCGACACGTCCCGCAGTTCGTCGTTGGCCTCGGCGAAGCGCTTCTTCTCGTGGGCTTCGCGGACGAACGCGCGGATCACCCGGGTGCCGGTGATCTGCTCGCGCAGGACCCGGTTGACCTTGTCGGTGCCTTCCTGGACGCTGCGGAACAGCGGGCGCATCCGCATCACGATCACGCTGACGACAAGCGCCAGGGCGGGGACGAGCGCGACGAGCAGCATGGACAGCGGGACGTCCTGCTGGAGCGCCATGATGATGCCGCCGACGCACATCACCGGGGCGAAGACCAGCAGGAAGAAGGTCATCAGGGCCAGGATCTGCACCTGCTGGACGTCGTTGGTCGTCCGGGTGATCAGCGAGGGGGCGCCGAACTGGCCGACCTCACGGACGGAGAAGGTCTGCACCCGCTTGAACAGGGCCCCGCGGATGTCACGGCCGACCGCCATGGCGGTGCGCGCACCGTAGTAGACGGCACCGATGGAACAGGCCAACTGGAGCACGGAGATGCCCAGCATGACCGCGCCGGTGCGCAGGATGTAACCGGTGTCGCCCGTCACGACGCCTTTATCGATGATGTCGGCGTTGAGGCTGGGCAGGAACAGGGCTGCGAGCGTGCCGACAAGCTGCAGCAGCACGATCAGCGCGACGGGGCCCCGGTAGGGCCTCAGTTGCGTTCGGAGAAGTCGAATGAGCACACCATCTACCATATTCCGGAGTGCGTCGGACTTCCTCCGGATATTCGCTGGACAGGTACCCGTCAGGTAAAGGACTGGACAAAACCCCAGGCCCGCTCAGCGGCTGCACGGAGCAGCAATCGGCAGGACACCGATCAGGCAGGGCCCGGATCAGGTACGGGCCTGATCAGGTACGGGCCGGATCAGGTACGGGCCGGATCAGGTTCGGGCCTGATCAGGTTCGGGCCTGATCAGGTACGGGCGTCCCATGCGCTGAAGAGCTCCGCCTCGCGCTCCGGTGTCATGCCGATCGTCGGCCCGACGACGCGGTAACTGGGCAGCGGCCCGTCCACGTCCTTCAGCCAGGCCCACGTGTCGCGCACCGTCTCCGCGACGGGGCGGCACGTCATCCCGGCGGCGAGCGCCTTCGCCGGGTCCGCCAGCCAGATCCCGGCGTACTCCGCCGTGCCCGGCGTCCACAGCGGCAGCTCAGTCCACTCCGCCACTCCCCGCTCCACCAGGAACGCGTCGTCCATCCACGTCAGCGTCGCGTCCGAACCCGTGGCTTCGACGCACAGCCGCAGCATCCCGCCGTACGTCGCGTTCCCCGGCTGTCCGCTTGTCATGAAGTGCCCCGTGCCGCCCTGCTCGATCTGTCCGAGGGTGAACAGCGCGATGTCCCGGGCGTCGACCAGTTGCACGCTCCGTGCCGGGTCGCCCGGGGCGGGCACGCGCCCACCCTGTGCCGCCCGGCGCAGCCACCACGGCAACCGTCCGACGTTCTCGTACGGGCCGACGATCAGCCCAGGCTGGATGATCAGCGTGCGGCCGTCGAAGCCCTCTTCGACGGCGCGCTCACACCCGGACTTCTTGACGCCGTAGTCGCCGTCGTCGCTGTCCGGCTTGCCGTCGAACAAGGGGGACTCCTCGGTCACCCGTTCCCCCGGCCAGTCGCGGTAGGCGGAGATCGACGAGATGAAGGCGTACGTGTCGACATGTCTGTTGAGCGCCCGCACCGAGGACCCGACGACCGTCGGCGCGAACCCGCACACGTCGATGACGGCGTCCCAGTGACGGCCCGTCACCAGCCTTTCCAGGTCGGCGGGAATCTCGCGGTCACCGCGCACGGCCTCGGCTCCGGGGACATCCACCCCCGTACGGCCCCGGTTGAAAGTTGTGACCTCATGGCCCTGCTTCAGGGCCTCTTCCACGAAGTGGCGGCCGAGAAAGACGGAACCGCCGATAACCAGGAGTCTCATGTGGTCGAGCCTGTCCCCCGATGTGCCTGCGGCCAACCTCTTTCCGCTGTGCGTGAACGACTTCCGCTGGGAGCGCAACAGCGCCGCCCGGTGCACCTGACCCGGTGAAACAACGTCCCCCGTACGGACGAATCCGACACCTGGCGCCCCTCCGAACAACCACCGCGCCCCTACCGTGTGCCCGTTCCCGACCCGAGAGGCACACCCCCATGCGCAGCGTCCCCCGCCTGCTGTCCGTCGCCCTGTCCGCCGCGGCGGTGCTCGCCGCCACTCCCGCGCAGGCGGCTGCGCCGACAGTAGGCCCGTACGTCGCTCTAGGCGATTCGTACACCTCAGGCCCGTTCATCCCGTCATTCACGGGCAGCCCGATCGGCTGCGCGCGGTCGACGAACAACTACCCGTCGGTGGTGGCGCGGGACGTGAAGCCACGGTCGTTCACGGACGTCAGCTGTGCCGGGGCGACGACGGAGAACATCACCAGATCGCAGTCGGTCCCGTTGTTCGGCGAGAACCCGCCCCAGGTCGACGCGTTGAACGACGGCGTACGGGTCGTCACGATCGGAATCGGCGGCAATGACGCCGGGCTGATCACCAAGGTGATCGGCTGCTGGACGGACAACCTCCTGCACGCCGGTCTCCAGAACGGCACTCCGTGCAAGGACGCCCAGTTCAAGGACGGCAAGGACACCCTGGCCCCGGAGATCGACGCGGTCGGCCCGAAGGTCGCCGGGGCGCTGCGCGCGGTGCGGGCGAAGGCCGGAAACGCCCGGGTGTACGTGATCGGTTACCCGACCGTGCTGCCCGCTCAGGCGCACGGCGCGTGCAAGGTCCCGATGGGTCTGTCCGACGGGGACGTCGCCTACCTGGAGCCGTTGATGCGCCGCTTGAACGCCCAACTGGAGCAGGCCGCGAAGGACACCGGGGCGACGTACGTCGACACTGCCGCGTCGAGTGCCGGCCACGACGCCTGCACCCCTGCCGGAACCCGCTGGATCGAGCCGATGACCGTGACCGGCCAGGCGCTGCTGCTACACCCGAACGCGGCCGGGATGGCGAACACGGGCAAGGACGTCGCTGCGGCGGTGCGCAAGTAGCCGACGCCCGCGCGGTGATCACGCGTCGCGCACCGTTCAGCGCGCCCTGAAGGGTGCGCGACGCGTGATCACCGCAGCGGACCCACTCGACAAGCCCGCCCCAAAGTTGCGACAATGGTTGCTACAAAACTTCGGGGTGGAGTTCTCCTGCGTCCATGTTCCTTTCCTACCTCTCGGTCACAGCTCCGGCCGCCCTGGCGGCCCTGGCATGCTTCGTCGCCTGGTTCCGCTCCACCGACTCCCCGGAGCGGCATTTCGAACGGGCCAACAGGTTCGCTCAACGCGCCGACTTGGAACTGACTCCAGAAGTCTTCGCTCAAGTGGCCACCCGGCTGATCCGGTGCGGACCACTGCTGACCGTCGCGGCCACAGTGGCAGTGCTCGTCTGGCGCGGCCACTCGCTGGGCGGGCAGCACTTCTCCGTACATCCGTGGTGGTACGCCGGCGCAGTGGTCGCAGCGGCAGCCCCCAGCAGCCCGTCACCCACTGACAATGCGTCACCTTTCAGGCGGGAAGTCCCATGGACTCACATACGATCTTCTTCCTCACTGCCGGGTCTCTGCCCGTATTCATACTGGTCGGCGTCCTACTGTGGTCACGGTTCCGGGACACCGACGTCCGGCGGTTCAAGCGCGCTGACGCGTTCGCCAAGCAGCTGAACCTGGAACTGCGCCCGGAACTGGTGGACCGAATAGCGGACCGGACGAAACGACAGGCCAACTTCGCGGCCTGCGTGGCTCTGCCGGGCTTCTGGCTCCTGACGGTCTTCTACGGGATTCAGATCCGCTCCCACAACAGTCTTCCTCCGCTGGACCTGGCCATGCTGCCCGCGATCACCATGGTGATCGTCAATGGAGCGGGCAAGGTGCTGGGCCACCTCTATGCCATCCACCGCATCCGGCTGGAACCCGGGCCGCGACTGGCCCGCCTTGACGTATTCCGGCTCGAAGACGCGGTTCCGCCGGTCATGACGTGGATCAACCGGGTCGGTGCGCTGCTGCCCGCCGGGGCCGCGCTGGCGATGCTCACCTGGCCGGAGCACACGCTGGGGACGCGGAGTTTCACCGTACGTCCGTGGTGGTGCGTGGTGGCGGCCGTCCTGGGCATCGCCGTCCCGCTGGGCGTCGAAGCCCTGCAACGCCGGGTGCTCAACGGTCCCCAGCACGCCAGGTCGCCGCACGAGACCGCCTTTGACGACGCCTTCCGCGCCCAGGCCGCGCTGGCGCTGGCGCCACTTCCGGTGGCAATCGGGTTCGTGCTCGGTGCCTCGGTCCTGTGGCCGCTGCTCGCCGCTCATACCATCGACAATCCGCTGCCCATGTGGGTGTACACCGCGTTCGCTGTGGCTTCCCTGTGGGTGATACTCGCTGAATCGGCGGAAATGATCCCCAAAGTCCGTCAGCGGTACCGCCGCCGACTCCCCCGACAGCTCGCCCAGGAGGCCCTTTCCTGATGCTCATCGCCCTCGACCCCGCCTCCGCCGTCCCACCGTTCGAGCAGATCCGTACGCAGATCGCCGAATCGGCCCGGACCGGGCTGCTGCCCACCGGCATGCGGCTGCCGCCGGTGCGCAAGCTGGCCGAGTCGCTCGGCCTCGCGGCCAACACGGTCGCCCGCGCGTACCGCGAGCTGGAAGCCGACGGTGTGGTCGAGACCCGGGGCCGGGGCGGCACCGTGATCGCTTCGGTCGGGGACGCCGTGCAACGGCAGGCGGAGGAGGCCGCGGCCTCGTACGCGGACCGGGCCCGCCGCCTGGGTCTGTCACACGCCGAGGCGCTGCAAGCGGTGGACGGCGCGCTCCGGGCTGCGTTCGGCTGAGCGCGGTTCCACACGAACCGACCAGACCCTTCCCCGCACGGTTCCGCACGAACCGGCCAGACCCCTCCCCGCGCGGTTCCACACGAACCGACCAGACCCTTCCCCGCACGGTTCCGCACGAACCGGCAAAACCGCTGTACGCGCGCGCCGTACGCCCCGATCATCGAGACATGCCGGAATTCCCGAATACCCGTCAGCTCCCGGCCCTGGTGGACGCGGTGGGTCGTCCGCGACTCAGCCACGAAGAACCCACCGAAGATCTGTGCGACCCCACCGGCCTGCTGCCCTTTGTCGTCAGTCTGGACGACGCGGACACTCCGTACGACGTAATCGACGCCCTGGTCCTGGCCCCGTTCGTGGCCGGCCGGCACCCGTGGGCGTCCACTTCAAGACTCGACCGCATCCGCCCCGACGCTTCCCTCGTCCCGCCCGGCGCCACGGTCCTGCGCACGGTCGTCGAGGACGACCGTGACGCCCGCCTCGCGTCCGGCGACGGCTGGACCCTGCGCGCGGTGCGCTGGCGCAGCGGCGGCGGGGAGGTCACCGTCACCGCCGTGGACGAGGAGACCGGCCGCGCCGTCCTCAAGCAGGCGGTCGAGGAGGCCTCCGCTGAGCCGCAGGGCCCGGAGGACACCGTACGGATGGGTTTCTGGTACCTCTCCTCACGACGCGGTGGCCCCTACCGCACAACCCGGTCGATCAACGCGCAGCCGTGGGAGGAGATCTCCCGCAACTATTCGGCGCTGGCGTCCGGCGCTTTGGCCAAACTCATGGCCGTCACCCGCGTCGACGTCTCAGGCCGGCTGATCCTGCTGCACGGCCCGCCCGGCACCGGCAAGACGAGTGTGCTGCGCACCCTCGCCCGCGAGTGGCGGGACTGGTGCAGCGTCGACTTCGTGCTCGACCCGGAGGTGATGTTCGGCGACACCGGTTATCTGACCGACGTGGCGATCGGCCGGGGTGGTGAGGAGGACGAGACGGAGAAGCGCTGGCGGCTCCTGGTCCTGGAGGACTGCGACGAGCTGATCCGCGGTGATGCGAAACGCGCGTCGGGGCAGTCGCTCTCCCGGCTCCTCAATCTGACGGACGGCCTGCTCGGCCAGGGCCGCAACGTGCTGGTTGCGATCACGACGAACGAGGGCCTGGACCGGCTGCACCCGGCGGTGGTCCGCCCCGGGCGGTGCCTCGCGCAGATCGGCATGGGCCCGCTGCCGGAGAGCGAGGCCCGGGCCTGGCTGGGCGACAGCCCCGAGCAGGTGCACGGTGCGCTGTCGCTGGCGGAGCTCTACGCCCTGCGCAACGGCGGCACCCCGGTGGAGGCGAAGATGCCGGAGGCGGACTTCGGGATGTACCTGTAGAACGAAGATCCCCGTGTATCTCACAGGCTGTATTCAGCCTGTGAGATACACGGGGATCTTCAATTCCTACAGGTCCACATCCACCACAACCGGCGCGTGGTCCGAGGCGCCCTTGCCCTTGCGCTCGTCCCGGTCCACGTAGGCGTCCGTGACACCGTCGGTGAACGCCGGGTTCCCGTACACCAGGTCGATGCGCATGCCCTTGTTCTTCTGGAACATCAGCGCCCGGTAGTCCCAGAAGCTGAACGGCACGGGGTACTTCAGCGCGCGCGGCATGACCTCGCGCAGCCCGGTCGCCTCGATGGCCCGCAGCGCCTGCCGCTCGGGTTCAGTGACGTGCGTGAGACCGTCGAAGTCGGCGATGTCCCAGACGTCCGCGTCCGTCGGCGCGACGTTGAAGTCGCCCAGCACGGTGTACGGAACCCCCTTGGCGGCCTCGCCCGCCGAGAAGGCCGTCAGACCCTTCAGCCACTCCAGCTTGTACGCGTAGTGCGCGTGGTCCACCTCACGCCCGTTGGGCACGTAGACCGAAGTCACCCGCGCTCCCCCGCAGGTCGCGGTGATCGCCCGCGCTTCAACCAGGTCTTCGTACGCCGGGACGCCCGGGAATCCGTCGACGACGTCGGTGATCCCGACCTTGGACAGGATCGCCACGCCGTTCCAGCGGCCCTGCGCGTTGACCGCGGCCTCGTAGCCGGCGGCCTGGAGGGGCAGGTGCGGGAAAGTCTCGTTTGTCGTCTTGAGCTCCTGGAGGCACACGACGTCGGGCTGGTTCTTCTCCAGCCACGCGGTCAGCCGCTCCAGGCGGGCGGTGATGGAGTTGACGTTCCAGGTGACGATGCGCAACGGGTGCCTGCCTTATCCGGGTGTAGGGCGCTCCCATTGTCCCCCGCTGGTCCGACAGCGCAGGCCCGAAACCGCAGAGCCGGCACCAAAGAGCCCCCACCACAGAGCCGACACCACAGAGCCACATGCGGCAGCATGTCGGCATGCCTACCGAGCACACTTCCGAGCTGTCCGAGCTGTCCGAGCTGTCCGCCCTGGTGCAGGGTTTCGCCGCCGAGCGGGACTGGCAGCCGTTCCACACGCCGAAGAACCTGGTGATGGCGCTGAGCGTGGAGGCGTCCGAGCTGGTGGAGATCTTCCAGTGGCTGACTCCGGAGCAGGCCGCGGAGATCATGTCCGACCCGGCGAAGGGCGAGCACGTACGGGAGGAAGTGGCGGATGTCTTCGCCTACCTCATCGGCGTCTGCAACACCCTGGGCATCGACCTGGCCCAGGCGCTCAAGGACAAGATGGTGAAGAACGCCCGCAAATACCCGGCGGACCACTCCCGCCCACTGACCTGACCCCGGAATTCGCCGCGTGGATCATGTACAGAATTCCCCTTTGGAGATCGTTGAGGGGCATTTTGTACATGATCCACGCGGCGGACACTCAGGCCGCGTCCCGGCGCCCCAGGTAGGACGCCAGCAACGAGTCCCGGTCCCCCAGCTCAGCCGCGGTCCCGGTGAGCACGACCTCCCCGGCGGCCAGCACCTGCCCCCGCGCGCACAACCGCAGTGCCTCCGTGGTGTTCTGCTCCACGATGAGCATCGGCACGTCGATGCGGGCGAGAGCGTCATAGACCGTACGGACGACAGTCGGCGCCAGGCCGAGTGACGGTTCGTCAAGAAGCAGCATCCGTGGGGCCGACAGCAGCCCCCGGCCGAGGGCGACCATCTGCTGCTCCCCGCCCGACAAGGCGAAGCCGAGCCGGTTCCGCAGCGGCGTCAGAGCGGGCAGCAGGCCGTACACATCGTCCTCAGACCAACCTTTCCGGCCGGCCGCCGCAGTCCGGCCCATCCGCAGGTTCTCGTGCACGGTGAGCGTCGGGAAGACGTGCCGCCCCTCAGGGACGTGGATCAGCCCCAGCCGGGCGACGGCTGACGCGTGACGGCCGGTCAGCGGAGCTCCGTCGAAGGTCACCGTCCCCTCGTACGGCACAAGGCCGCTGATCGCGTGCAGCGTCGAAGTCTTGCCGGCGCCGTTGGGGCCGAGCAGCGCCACTGCCTCGCCCTGGCCGACGCGCAGCGAGAGGCCACGGACCGCGCGAGTCGTCCCGTACGAGACTCGCAATCTGTCTATCTCAAGCATCGTGGGCCACCCCGAGGTAGGCGTCCATGACCTGCTGGTGGGACCAGACTTCGGCGGGCGTTCCGGTGGCGATGGTGCGGCCCGTGGCCAGGACGGTGATGCGGTCGCACAACGCGTCAATGAAGTCGATCTTGTGGTCCACGACAAGCAGCGCGGTGTTGTCGGAGGCGACCGTACGGAGCAACTCCAGCAGAACGGCCGTCTCTTCGTCGTTCAGGCCGGCGCTCGGTTCGTCCAGCATCAGCAACCGGGGCACCGCCGCCAGGCCCCGGGCGATGTCGAGCAGCCGCTGCTCGCCGTACGTCAGCGCGGCAGCGGGGGTCGCCGCGCGCGAGCCGAGGCCCACCCGGTCGAGCGCCTCGATCGCCACCGCCCACCGAGCACGTTCGTGACGCATCATCACGGGCCGCGCCAGCCAGGCTCCGAGGAAGCCCCGGCACACCGGGTCGTCGGTGGCGATGAGGACGTTTTCCTGGCAGGTCAGTTCGCGGTACGGCTGCGGTGTCTGGAACATGCGCACCAGCCCCGCGCGGCGGGAGCGTTCGGGGCTTCCCATGCGTACGGGAGTTCCCGCGACCGTCAGCTTTCCGGCCGCCGGGACCACCCCGGTGAACGCGTTGAGCAACGTGGTCTTGCCGGAGCCGTTGGGGCCGATCACCCCCAGGACTTCGCCCGGGTCGATCCGTACGGAAACGTCGTCCACGGCCCGGACGCCGCCGAAGGTGACGGTGACGCCGGTGGCCTGGAGGAGGGGGTGGGGCATCAGGGGTTCAGGCTTGGCGGGTTCAGGCTTGGCGGGTTCAGGTTTGGCGGGACCGGGCCTTGAGAGGCCGGGCTTTGCGGGACCGGGCTTTGCGGGACCGGGCTTTGCGGGACCGGGCTTTGCGGGGTCAGGCATCGCTTCTCCTGCGCGTGACGTACGAACGGAGCTGGCCCGCCAGGCCGGCCAGGCCCTGCGGGCACAGCATGATCATGAGGAGCAGGGTTCCGCCGTAGACCACCGACTTGTACTCGTCGAATCCTGACAGGACCTCAGGAGCCCATACGTAGAAGGCCGCACCGACAACAGGGCCCCACAGTGAACCGGCACCGCCGAGGATCACCATCAGGAAGATGCCGATCCCGAGGTCGAGCCCGAACGAGTCCACGCCCACGAACCCCTGCCAGTGCGCGAGCAGCGCGCCGGAGACGCCGCCGAGTGCCGAGCCGAGGATGAACAGGGTGAGGTGGATGCGGCGGACGGGGACACCGGCCGTACGGGCGACCAGCTCACTGTCGCGCGCTGCCACCGATTCCCTTCTCAGGGGCGACCGTTCGATCCACGCGCTGAGAAGCAGCGCAATGGTGAGAAAGCCGAGGAAGAGCCAGAACGCGCCCTTGTCGGTGGTGAATCTGTGGCCGGCGACGGAGGCGAAGGGTATGCCTTGCACCTGGCCGTTGACCCCGGTGAAGCCGGAGCTGCGGTTGAAGACGACCAGGCCGACCTGGGAGACGGCCAGGGTGCCGATGGCGAACGCGAAGTGCTGGGCGCGGGACAGCGCCAGTCCCACCAGGCAGGCCACTGTCCCGGCGGCGGCGGCTCCGGCGGCGGCGCTGGCCCAGAACGGCCAGTCGTGCAGCGCCGCGTAGGCGGCGGCGTACGCGCCGACGGCCATCATCGTGGTCTGGCAGAACGCGAACCGCCCGCCCAGGCCGAAGATCCAGTAGAAGCCGAGCCCGGCGAGGGCGTAGATGAGCCACAGGTCGACGAGGTTGGCGGCGGAAGCGGAGGTGGCGAGTTTCGGCACCACGAGGGCGATGAGTGCCGCGAAGCAGAGCACCGCCGCGTACTGGTGCCGCCGGTAGGCGGGTGGCTTCGGGAGCGCCCGGGCGGTGCCCCGGATCCCGTCGAACCGCTCCAGAAGCGTCACAGCCGCGCCCCCTGCATCCGGACGAGGCCCTGTGGCCGGACGACGATCACGACGAACAGGGCGAGGTACGGGAGCGCTCCCGCGTAGTCGCGCAGCCAGTAGCCGCCGACCAGTTGCTGGATGACGCCCACGCCGAGGCAGCCGAGCACCGCGCCGCCGAGCGAACCGAAGCCGCCGGCCACCGCGGCGGCCAGCGCGCCGAGCATGATGGCGAACCCGAAGTTCAGGTCAAGGACGGTGAGCGGGGCGACCAGGATCCCGGCGAGGGCGGCGAGCGCGCCGGACAGACCCCAGGCGATCATCGAGACGGTACGGACCCGCACCCCGCAGAGCTCGGCGGCCATCGGGTCGGCGGCGAGCGCGCGGACCTGGCGGCCGAACGAAGTCCGTTGGAACACAAAGACCATGGCCGCTACGACCACGACGGTCACACCGATGATGAGGATGCGCTGGTAGGCGATCGCCGCCCCGCCGACGTGCCACGCGCCGTCACCCACCGGGCCTTTCAGCTTGCGCGGGGTCGAGCCGAACTTGATGCCGAGGAGCGCGCGGATCACCAGCGCCGCGGCGAGGGTCGCCACGATGACAGTCATCATGGGCCGACGCCGCAGCGGCGCGTACGCGATCCTTTCCAGGGCCACCCCGGCGACCGTCAGCAAGACGATCGCGAGCAAGTAGCCCGGGATCACCGGCATTCCGAGGTCGTGCACGGTCCAGTAGGCCAGGAACCCGCCGAGGGTCAGCAGGTCGCCGTGGGCGAAGTTCACCACCCCGGTGGCCTTGTGGAGGAGCAGGAAGCCGAGCGCGGCCAGAGTCAGGACCGAGGCGTACGAGACCGCTGACGCGGTCAACGCGATGAACGTGGCCATTCAGCGGCTCCGCCGGTCGGCGACGCCGGTCACGCGGGGTTCGTTCATGCGGGACCCTCTCGTGCCGAGCCCATTCATGCGGGACCCATTCATGCCGAGCCCGCGCACACAGGACTCAGTCATGAAGCGCCCTTGGCCAGTTCGGGGATCTGGTAGGTGTCGACGACGGTGGCCGTGCCCTGCGCGTCGTACTTGATGGCGATCTGCTGGTGCGCCAGGTAGTGCGAACCGTCGGACTTGTACTCCGGCTGGCAGGCCCCCTCAGCCCAGGAGAGCGTCTCAAGTGCCTGGCGGATCTTCGTGTGGTCGGTGGTGCTGCCGGCCTTCTTCATCGCCTCGGCCTGCATCCACACCGCGTCGTGCGCGGCGGCGGCCAGCGGCGGGGCCGACTTGCCGAACTTCGCCTTGTAGGCGTCCTCGAACGCCTTGGCCGACGGGCGGGGGTCCGTGTTCGGCATGCACGCGAGTACGGAGTACAGCTGGTTGACCGCCGACGGCGGCGCGAGCTTGTTGTTCGCGACGACGGGTGCCGAGCCGCCGCCCACGACCGGGGTGTCGATCTTGTTCTGGGCCATCTGGTTCAACTGTGCGGCCAGCACGTTCGGGTAGGTCCACGACAGCACGGCCTGACTGTCCTTCATGGCCAGTACGGCTTCGGTGACATCGGTCGCGGTGACGGGGACCAGCCGGGTGGTGCCGATGCTGACGCCCGTCCCCTCGGCGGCTTTCTTCGAGCGGTCCGTACCGTCACGGCCGTAGCCGATGTCGTTGCCGAGGATGCCGACCTTGGTCCAGCCCTGCTTCTGCGCGAGGGCCACCATGTTCTTCGCGGTGGCGACGTCGTACGGGTTGGTCGAGAACATCCACTGACTGCCGGCCTTCTGGCCGAAGGCGAGTGGGGTGTGGTTGTTCACGTTGATGACCGGGATGCCCGCCTGGTCGAAGTCCCTTGTCAGGCCTTCGGCTTCGGTGCCGCCGGGGAAGCCGACGATGCCGCTGGGCTTCTTGTCGACGGCTTGGAGGAAGGCCGTACGGGCGGCCTGCGGGTTGAGCGGACTTGAGACGCGTTCGTACTGCAACGGCTGGCCGAGGACACCCCCGGCCGCGTTGATCTGGTCGACGGCGATCAGCGCGCCGTTGTTGTAGTCGTCGATCGCGTTCGGGTCCTCGCCCTTGACCTGCCACAGCGCGACGATCTTCGCGGGGGCGCCCTTTCCAGCCGTCGGAGAGTTGCTGGACGAGCCTTTGTCCTGGTCGTCGTCCGATCCGCCACAGGCGGTGGCGGCCAGGGCCGCGGCCGACAAGACGCAGGCCAGGCGCAGGAGTTGCTTCCTCGGGGTGCTTGCGGGGCTCATGGGAGACACCTTTCGGTCGGTCTCCGCCCGTTTCGTGCCCATCCCCCACGGATGTGCGGCAACGGTAGGGCGGGCGCGTCGAAGCCCACAAGGCCTGGAGGGGAATCCCTCACATCGATCGCCGGAAAGACCGTTCATCCAAAGGGGGTTGACGGTGACTCAACCGCAGGCGTAGAAGTGGAGTCAACAACCTAACAAGCGTTAGGTGGATCACTAACAAGCGTTAGACAGATCCCTAACAAGCGTTAGACAGGCGACCGGCACGGAACCCACCAGGACCGCCCCGCGTCCGTCCCCCACCACCGCGGCACAGTTCAGAGCACCCCACAGTCCCGGATGAACAGCCCGGACAGGCGCTGCGACCAGCGCCCTGTCGACTGCACGAACGGACACCCGTATGCGCCGCAGGAAACCCGGACCCGACGAGCCGCAGGCACCCCCGCGCAAAGACGTGATCCTCCACGAGGCCGCGTTGTTGTTCGCGCAGAAGGGCGTGGCGGCCACGACAGTAAGGGAGATCGCCGACGCGTCCGGAATCCTCGCCGGCAGCCTCTACCACTGGTTCGAATCGAAGGAGGAGATGGTCGATGAGCTGCTGGGCGGGGCGATGGAGGACCTGGGCCGCTGGCACCGCGAGGCCGCACCGGCCGGTCTCGACCCGCGTGCAAGGCTGCGCGGTCTCGTCCGGGCCGCCCTGCAGACGATCAGCGCACACCCGTCGGCATGCACCCTCTACCTGCGTGATTACGCGTACTTATCGATGATGCCGCGGTTCGCCTACCTCGCCGAGGCCGGGGCGACCCTGCACGACCTGTGGGTGGACACGCTCAAGGACGGGGCCGCGAGCGGTGACTTCCGCAGCGACATCGACCCCGAAGTGTCCTACCGCTACTTGAGTTTCCCCTTGTGGCTTTCCGTCGGCTGGTACCGCACGTGCGGCCTCAGCCTCGATGAACTCGAAGAGCAGTTCCTGAGCCTGGTCCTGGACGGCGTGATCCCCCGCGCGGCGACGCCGCCCACCGCTCCGGATCCCATACCGGTCGGCGGCGTTGACGGGATCCGCCCCCGCGACGACCTGCCGACCAAAACGAACCGAGAGTAGGAGCACGCCGTGAAGACCGCCCTGCACGCCACCTTCGGTCCCGCCGACACCGCATCGGTCACCAACCACGTGGCCCCGCCCGGCGCTGCCCGGCGCCACGGCGTCAACCCGTTCCCCGGCGACGCCCGCGTCACCCGGATCGACCGGGGCAGCGGTCTGGTCGACGGCCAGGTCTCCATCGACTTCGCGGCCGTCGAAGCCGCGTTCAAGACGAACTTCAGCCACCGCGGCGAGATCGGCGCGTCGGTGTGCGTGTACGTGCACGGCCGCCCTGTCGTGGACCTGTGGGGCGGGTACGCCGACCCGGCCGCCGGGCGGCGCTGGGAATCCGACACGCTCCAGGTGCTGTGGTCGGCCACCAAAGGCCTGGTCGCCACCTGCCTCGCGGTGCTGATCGACCGCGGCCGCCTCGAACCCGGGCTGCCGGTGTGCCGCTACTGGCCGGAGTTCGCCGAAGGCGGCAAACAGGATGTGACCGTCGGTCAGCTCCTGTCCCACCAGGCCGGGTTGCCCTACCTCGACGAGCCCGTACGGCTGGCCAGGCTCGCCGAGCCCGGTGGCCTCGCCGCCGACCTGGCCCGGCAGAAGCCGGTGTGGGAGCCGGGCACCGCGCACGGGTACCACGCGGTGACGTGGGGCTTCTACGCCGCCGAGCTGGTCCGGCGGATGGACGGGCGCACGGTGGGCCGGTTCTTCGCCGACGAGATCGCCGGGCCGCTGGACTTCGAGGCGTACATCGGGACCCCCGCGCACGCCGCGGCCCGCGCCGCGGTCCTGGTGCCCGACCCGCAGCCGGCCCGGCAGATCTGGTCGGACACCGCATCGCCGCTGCTGCGCGCGATGCTCGCCCTGCCCGACCTGGCCCGCCCCGGAGCCGACCACGACCCGGAGATCCTGCGCCTTGAGGTGCCGTCAGGTCTCGGCGTGACCAACGCCCGCGGCCTGGCCCGGATGTACGCGGCACTCGCCGGCGGAGGTTCTCTGGACGGCGTACGGCTCTGCTCCCCGCAGGTCGTCGACGCGGTCACCGCCACGGCGGTGTCCGGCACCGACCGGATCCTGGGCGAACACACCGCGTTCGGCCTCGGGTTCATGAAGCCGCAGACCGCGTTCTTCGGCGTCACCCCGAACCCGGACGGCTTCGGCCACCCGGGCAGCGGCGGCACGATCGCCTTCGCCGACCCGGCCACCGGGCTTGCCTTCGCGTACGTGAGCAACCGGCAGACCCCGGCCCACACCGACCAGCGGGCGCTGTCTCTGGTGGAGTCCGTCTACCGGTGCTTGGACAACTGACGGCACCGCCGCACTGCTACACCGCTGGACTGCTGGACCGCCGTACTGACGTATTGCCGCGACACTGATCCACCCCCTGGCCAGCGGGTCACCCAGACCGCGCCGCGCCCGGGACCTGCGCCGACACCGGATCCGGGCCTGCACCCGGGACCGCGTCGAGGAGGGGAACGCAGGCCCGGGTGGCGGCGCACAGGCTTGTGCGCCGCTCAGTCCGCTGAGGCAACTACAGAACCATCAGGTCGCGGAAGCATCGTGTGCCTCCCGCCGGCGCGGCCCAGGCAACGACGGGGTCCTCTGCGCTATCGCTTTTCTGTATCGTCCTGTCATCTCTTCGGTATAAATTCCGATATCGAACAACGTCGCGATACGGCGGCGACCGGCCTCAGCCATCCGCACGGCCAGATCTCGATCGATAAGCACTTCGAGGATTGCGGAAGCCAGAGCCACCGGATCATCCGGTGTGACTATGCACGGACCAGGAACGGCCCACGGGGACGACGGTCTTCCCACGGTTTCCGGAAGTCCTCCGTTGTCCGATACGACAACGGGCCGACCCGATGCCATTCCTTCCAGGGCAACAAGCCCGAATGGTTCAGGATAAATCGAAGGACAGATTACTATATCCGCCTGGCGGTACAGGGCGCCCATTTCGTCATGTGGTGCGGTGACCCATCGAATCCCGTCAGACACATCCAAAAATTCCGCACACTGTTGGATTTCCTCTCTGAAATCGACCCCCTCGGACTTCAAGTCCAACGCACTCGGTGTCTCCGTCAGAATCAGCTCGACTTCCGCAAGCTCCGGCGGCTGCCACTTCCGGATCAACGCCAACGCCCGAACAGCAACGAGGGCTCCCTTAGCGGGGACCAACCTGCCGGGCAACAAAATAGAGTTGATCCGACCTGGCCCCTTGAACTCCGCTGCGGAAAAATATGAGGATTCTATCCCCATATATACCACCTCAGCGTCAATGCCGAGCTCAAGTCTGCAGTTTTCGCGCATGAATTCGGAGACCGTGAAGTGTGTGTCGAAATCAATGCATTGCTCTGCCGCACGCACCTGGAGCCCCTGGTTACCGTGGTATGTATGAAACAAAAGAACCTCGGTCCCAATCTCACCCAGACGCTCCCTGACCGCCAACAAAGCTTTGGCCGGCACACAGTCGAAGAGATGCAAATTATGCCCGTGCACGATCTTCACACAGAATTCCGAGAATATCTCGCACAGGAACCCGGAAAGCTCTGCGACGAATGAATCTACGTCTTCCAAGCGTATTGATTTTTGATAGTTGTCAAGATTCAGCAGCGGATGGTAAACGACTCGGGCATCCAGGCCGCTTGCTTCAACATCCGGAACTCCCGTAATCAGTAAGACATCATACCCATCCGCCACCAAGCGCTGGCAGTAATCCCACAAATGTGATTCGACACCACCCACGACCGGGAGTCGGGCCCAATGCAATATCGCTATCGTTCCTATATTTTCCGAGTCAGAGGACATCATCCAGCACTCCCGAAGCCGACGGGAAATATGCCAGCCCTGAGATCAATCCGACCAAAACCCACAATCTCCCCCAACAGCGACAATCGACAGGTTCCGGGCAGCGCCTTGCAGAAAGGAACTGAGTTGCGAAACACGGACAGGCCGCGCGTATGCAGACACGCAAATTCCACTGGTGTGCCGAAAATTCGATCCTCAACCCCGCAGGCCCGGGATTCACCATATTCAACTATCCGCAGTTTGAGAACACAACAAAAGTAACCAGCGAATCCTGAGAACCGGGCGATGTCGTGTCAGATTCCCGGACACAAGCACAGCAATCGGTTGAGTCGACTTCAGCGTCTGACGCGGAGCCGCCGGACCCGCCGCCTCCCCGCCCGCCCCATCCCCTTCGCCAACCCCTGATTCCGCAGCACCACCCGCAGCGCAATCGACAGACTCAGCGCCTCCCCCGCCGTGACCACACACATCCCGGGAATCGCATCCGCGTCGCCGCACAGCCCCACGATCCCGGGCAGGCAGCCGATGTCGGACACCACCACCGGCCGCGCGGCAGCCATCGCAGTCACCACGCAGTCCCCCGACAGCTCCGCCGAAGTCCACGGGCACACCACCACATCCACCGCCCCGTACAGCCGCCCACTGACATCCCCAGTGAACGTCAGCCGGTCGAGCACACCGAGCTCGGCAGCCAGCTTCTCCAGCTCGACGCGATAGTCCTCAGGTCCCGTACGGGCGACCAGCCGCACGTACGGGTCGCGCAAGAGCGCCAGCGCCCGCACCGCCACCGCCGCACCCGCCTCCGGGACCGGCAACCCGGGGAGCAGGACCGTACGTGTGGCCGGGGGCTTCGTCCTCTTACTGAAGATCACCTAGAAGAAACGATCCACCCCGCTGCCGGACACGTCCCGCCGGAATCCCGCCGCGTCGATCAGGTAGAAAATCCCCCAGCGATCTCCAAAAGAAGATTTTCTACCCGATCGACGCAGCGGCAGCAGCGGCAGCAGCGGCAGCAGCGGCAGCAGCGGCAGCAGCGGCAGCAGCGGCAAAACAGTTCAGTGCAAGTACTCCTGCTCCGCAGACCGCCCCGCCGCCTCCCGAGCCGCCATCGCCGCCCCCACGATCCCCGCGTCGTTCCCCAGCGTCGCCGGGACCACCTCAGCCCGGATCCCCTTCAGGAGCGGGATGAACTTCTCCGGCTTCTTACTCACTCCGCCCCCGAGGATGAACATCGAGGGGGAGAACAGCATTTCGACGTGCTTCAGGTAGTGCTCGACCCGCTTGGCCCACTGCTCCCAGGACAGCCCTTTGTCCTGCCGGACGTTCCCGGCGGCGTGCTTCTCCGCGTCGTGTCCGTCGAGTTCGAGGTGGCCGAGCTCCGTATTGGGCACCAGAACCCCGTCCACGAACAACGCACTCCCGATGCCCGTGCCGAACGTCAGCAGCAGGACCGTGCCCCGCTTGCCCTTGCCCGCGCCGAAGCGCATCTCGGCGAGCCCGGCCGCGTCCGCGTCGTTGATCATCGTGACCGGGACGCCCAGCACCTCGGTGAACAGCGCGTCGGCGTCGAGGTCGATCCAGCCTTTGTCGACGTTGGCGGCCGAACGGGTGATCCCTTGGGTGACCACAGCGGGGAAGGCGACACCCACGGGCCCGGTGAGTTTCCCGAAGGACTCCGCGACCTGTCGGGTCACCTCGGCCACCGCCGCCGGCTCGGACGGCTGCGGTGTCAGCAACCGCACGCGTTCCTTGGCCAGCCCTCCGAGGTTCAGATCCGCGGGCGCGCCCTTGATCCCCGTACCGCCGATGTCGATGCCCATCACGGGCCCTGCGACCTGCGTCACCGTGTGTCCTCCCGCAGCCGTCCGATGTCATAGCTCAGGTCAGCATCGCCTGGATCGCGATGATCCGCGAGTGGGACGCCCGGCGCAATCACCCGCCGAAGCGTTCGGTGTGGATGCGGCCCGACGGTACCCCGGCCGCGCGGAGCCCGGCGACCGCCGCGTCGACGAGGCTGTCGGGGCCGCACAGGTAGGCCTCGTGCCGGTGCAGCCCGGGGACCAGACCACGCAGTACGGCGGGCCCCATCGGGTCGGTGCCGGGCCGTCGGCGGCCGACGAGATAACGCACGTGTACGTGCCGCTGCCGCGCCAGTTCCTCCAACTCCGCGCGGAACACCAGGTCTTCGGCGCTGCGGGCCCGGTAGATCAGGGTGATGTCCCCGCGCCTTGCGGGGATTCCGGCGAGCAGCGAGCGGATCGGGGTGATACCGATGCCGCCCGCGATCAGCAGGACTCGGCGTCCGCCGGGCGCGCGCGGCGCGAGTCCCCCGTACGGCCCGTCGAAGACAACCCGGGTGCCGGGCCGCAGTTCACCCAACGACCTTGTGTGGTCGCCGATCTGTTTGACCGTCACCCGCAGGCAGGTGCTCGTCGGTGCGGCCGACAAGGAGAAGGGGTGGCCCTGCCACCAGCGTCCACGGGTCAGGAAATACCACCGGAAGTACTGCCCGGCCTGCGCGCCGAGCCGTTCCAGATTGCGGCCGGTGATGTAGAGCGAGACCACCCCGGGGGTTTCCTGCACGGTCTTGACGACCTTGAGCCGGTGCCGCAGGTTACGCCCCACAACGCGCAGCACCCGGTAGTGCAGGAGCGCCGCAGCGGTGGCCGCGTGCAGCACGATCCATACCGTACGGGCGCGCTCGGAGTTGAGGAAGTGCAGCCCCACGACAACCTGGTGGACATACGCCAGCGCGACCGCCGGATAGCCGATGAGATGCACGAAATACCAGGTTTCGTACGGGAGTCTGCTCTTGATCCGGCGCAACGAGAACACGGCTAGGACGATCAGGAACAGGCCGCCGAGCGTCGCGGGAAGAACATATGGCGTCTCGGACAGCACCTGGACCCGGCTGCCCATGCGGTGCCGTTCGGCTTCGACGGCGCAGACGCCGTGCGCGGCTACCAAAAGGACAAGCGCCATGCCGAGGCGGGCGTGTATGCGCAGCAGTCCTTCGACGCCGACCGCCCGGTCGAGCCAGGGGACGTGTGCGACGAGCAGGAGCTGGACCAGGAGCAGGTAGCCGGCGAGCAGCCCGCAGGCCTGTCCGGCGGCGGCGACGGCGCTGACTCCGGGTGGCATAGCGGTGTGCCAGAACCACAGGACGGCCGCGGCCGGCAGGAAGAGCGCGAGTCTGGCGATCCGCGACAGCTGCCGCGCACAGGTCCCGGGCCCCCGGGGGATGCGGTGGCTGGCCGGCAGGTGGACGGCGGCCGGGTCGGGCGGAGCGGTGCTGTGAGTGGCTGTGTCGGACACGGCTCGGGTCACCTCCTTGTTGGCCGCGACAGTAGGCAACTCAGCCACGCAGGGGTCACAGTCTTGGAACTACCGTGTACGGCAAGCCTGTTGGGTCTATCGTTAGAGGATTTTGTACGGAGTTGAGCTGCGTTTCCGGTCGCTGCGCGGGCGTTTTGGAACACCTCCGGCCATTCACGGAAGCCTCCCGATCAGGTGGCGGTCAGTTGCCCCGAAGCGCTCCGGAGCGGTCTTCGAGTGTGCGTACGGTGCCCGGCGGATCCACTCCTGGATCCGGCCCGCGTTTCCGACATCCGTACGAAATGGAATTCCATGCGCTCCACCCACGTGCGCCCCGCACACTTGCGCTCCACCCAACGGACCCGGCGTCGCCGCCGGTTGTTCCTGTTCGGCCTTCCGCTGCTCGTCCCGGTGCTGATCCTGGCGTTCCTGGGGGTCTCCCAGGCGGCGGACCCGCCGTGGCAGAAGGAGGGAAGGCCCGTTGCGGAGGCGGACGCCCGCAAGGGGCAGCCGCCGGACGCCGGGGACGTCGAGAAGGACAACAAGAAGCGGCCGCAGCAGCCGGCCGAGCCCAACCCCAACTGCACGCTCACCGTCCCGGCCGATCCGCTGAGCGCGGCCGGACTCGCGACCCCGTACCGCCTCACCGCGACGGACCGGCGCCAAGGTGGCTGCCGTGAGGCGAACGCCGGCCAGGGCGCGTTCGCGCAGGCGGTGATCCTGGACCCGGCCACCGGAACGCTGGGCGTCTACCAGCCGCTGGTGGTCGACGAGCGGTCCAGGCCCGCCGTACGGCCGACTCCGCCGCAGTTGCCCGCGAACGCCGTGGTCGGCATCTGGTTCGGCTTCAACGGCGACACGCTCACCCTCCAGGGCGCCGACGGCCGGGCCCTGCGTGCCGGGCAGTGCGTGAACGGGCTGCGCGGCTCGCAGTTCGGTCAGTTCGCGCACTGCAACGGCCCGGCGTTCTTCACGGCCGCGAACGCCGCGGTCAAGGAGGGCAAGCTCACCGTCCCGCCGCCCGGCACCGCGAAGGACGGGCAGCCCTGCCCGACCGTGCGTGACTTCTCCATCGTCGACCAGGACCAGAGCGACAATCTGACGACGCGTTACCTGGCGACCCGGAACGGCCGTACCGCGCAGGCCACCGCCGCCAACGCGGCGAAGCTCAAGGGCGCGACGCCGCTGGCCAACGGCAGTGACAACACGCTGCTCGCCCGGTTCGTCGACCCGGCGATCGGCTGTACGCCGTTCACCGCACCCGACCTGGCCGACCCGGGCAGCGCCGTCGCCGCACTGCCGCTGCTCGAACTCCAGGCCGCCGCCCAGGCCGCGCCCGTGGCCTACCTGCCGCTCAACAATCCGATGACACTGGTGGACGACAGGCCGAGCCGGGCCAAGACCGACCTGTACCGCGCGGCCGTCGGCCAGCCGCCGCTGGCCCAGACCTCCGGCGATCCGACGGCCTACTGCCGGAACCTGGCCACGGTTGCACCGGCCCGCTTCGAGCTCGCCAAGGCGCTGCTGACTGCGGCGAAGTCCCCGGACGACGCGCTGGACCTGCACGCGTTCCTGTGGGAGAGGCTGCGGAACTCGTTCACGGAGCTGAAGTGCGCGGACTCGGGGGTGGGGACGCCGGCGATGCCGTGATGCGCTGATGCGCTGACGGTGTGCGAAATCCCACACACCCCGGCCGCGGGTGTGCGGGATTTCACGCACGGGGAACGGAGCTGAGTGTTCACACCAGTCCATCACCTGTACACAGCTGGATCCGCCTGACCAGTTGGATGATCCTTCAGCCAAGCCGCATCGGCAATCCGGTTCGCTTCACGCTCCACCCCCGCGCCCCGCAGCTTTTTCCAGACCGCAGAGCGTCCCGCCCCGTCAGGCTTGATAACGCCCTCTACCTTGAGCTGACTGAGGACGACCCGGATCGTCGGGTCACTGATCCCCGGCAGAGCACCACGCACATCACTGACGTTGAACACGTCAGGCGCATGCCGCAGTACATATTCACGCACCCGCTCCTGCTTGGTTCCCGGCGAGCGATCAGCTGCGGCTCGCTGGGCGAAGATCCGGTAAGCGTCGGCCAGGGTGTTCGTGAAGTACTCCAGCCAGGGCCACGGATCGGCTTCATCCTCATGCCAGCCCCGGGTCGAGCCGAGCAGCGCCCGGTAGTACTCCTCCGCACTGTCAGCGATCACCTGTTCAAGACTTACGTACCGGACGGCGCCGTAGCCCGCGTCCGCCAGTAGTGCGTTGGTAACCACCCGGGCGACTCGGCCATTGCCGTCCTCGAAAGGGTGAACTGTCAAGAAGTCGAGGATGAAAAGACCCACGAGCAACACCGGATGATGCTGGCCACCCCGCATCGCGCTGTCGAAGCGCTCGACCAACTCCCTGACGTAAAAATCCGCCTGCGCTGCCGGAACAGGCCGGAAACGCACCGCGACGCTACCGTCCACAGCTCGGTCGACCACCAGATTGTCCTGGGATTTGAAGGAGCCGCCTGGAACCTGGGTATGCGCGAAGAGCAGTCGGTGCAGATGCAGGAGCAGTCCGCTACCGAACGGTTTCCAGTCTTCCTGGAACAGGTAGTCGAGGGCGTCGCGGTATCCCGCCAGTTCCTGCTCGCTGCGGTCGCGCAGCACCTTCGCCCGACCCTGGAGAATCTGGTCCGCACGGGTGGGGTCATGGACGATGATCCCCTCGATGGCCGAGGAAGCTGTCACGCTCGCCACCCGCGCCCGGTGTGCCAGCGTGCCGAGCAGTCCGGGCAGCTGTTCTCGATAGAGCGCCTCAGTGCCACGGCCGATGTCGATCCCACTGAGCACGGTGACGAGTCGGCCCGGGACATGCCCGATGACCTGGTCCAGGTCAGCAAAGCTACGCATCGTTTCCCCTCACGGACCCGCTAATCTACCTAAAATCAGCCTCATATTATGTAGATTAACCGGTTCGTGAGGGGAAATCCGCAACCTGCCACCCTTCCGTGTCGCCGCGCAGCGATCAACTGGCCGCCCCTCGCCCAAGCGCCCGGCAGCCCGAAGGCGTACTGCCGGAACCTGGCCACCGTCGCACCGGCCCGCTTCGAGCTCGCCAAGGCGCTGCTGACCGCGGCGAAGTCCCCGGACGACGCGCTGAACCTGCACGCGTTCCTGTGGGAGAGGCTGCGGAACTCGTTCACGGAGCTGAAGTGCGCGGACTCGGGGGTGGGGACGCCGGCGATGCCGTGACCCGATGACGGTGCGGATCCCCGCGATCGAACCTGGGGATCCGCACCAAGTCCTGCGCCCTTTCGACCGGATGCGCCGACGTCGCAACCAGGCTGATTACCCCTCCGGCGAAACTCCCGAGATCACCGCCGCCGACGTACGTGAAGACCTCCAGCACGTCGAAGCGGTCATCGAACTCGCCGGACGCGGGCTCGATGAGATGTCACCTTTCTGACTCGACCGCTCACACCTCGACCAGATCCTCCGGATGCAGCGTCTGCAACTCGTCCATCGTCGCCCCGGGCAGCTTCGCCAGCCGGGTCGCGTGCTTCTCTATCATCGCCTCGAACGTCCGGCGGGCCTCGCGGGCGTTGCCGAAGGAGGCCCCGCGCGGCATCCGGCGGAAGTGCGTGAGCAGGGCCGTCTCGGTCTTGTCCGTCAGTTCGTACTCCTGCTCGCCGACAAGCTTGCGGGTGATGTGCAGCAGGTCGTCGGCGGAGTAGTCGTCAAAAGTGATGGTGCGTGAGAACCGGGACGCGAAACCGGGGTTCGTCTCCAGGAACCGCGCCATCTCGTCGGTGTACCCGGCCACGATGACCACCACATCGTCGCGGTGGTCCTCCATCAGCTTGACCAGCGTGTCGATGGCCTCGCGGCCGAAGTCACGGGACGGGTCCGGCGGGGACAGCGCGTACGCCTCGTCGATGAACAGCACGCCGCCGCGCGCGGCGTCGAAGACCTGTTTTGTCCGGGGCGCCGTCGAACCGATGTGCTCGCCGACCAGGTCGACACGGGACACCTCGACCAGGTGGCCCTTCCTGAGCACGCCGAGGGCCGCGGCGATCTCCCCGTACAGCCGGGCGACGGTGGTCTTGCCCGTGCCGGGTGAACCGGTGAAGACCAGGTGGCGCCGGAGTGTGGGGGCTTTGAGCCCGGCCTCTTCGCGGCGGCGGCCGACGACGATGAGGTCGATCAGGTTGCGGACGTCGGTCTTGACCGACTCCAAACCGACCAACAGGTCGAGTTCGGCGAGGAGTTCGTCAGCGCCGCGGCCGGGGACCCGCTCGTCGTCATCGTCGGTCTCGCCCGCGCGCGGGGTCGGGATGCCGTCAGCGGTGAGTTTGGCGACGGCGGGCGGCGCGACCTCGCCGGTGCCGTCGCCCTGCGAGTTGCAGTCCCGCGCGAGCGCTCCGGCGTCGGCGAACTCGAAGCCGCCCTTGGCGTTGCGCCGGGTGGTGCAGCCGGTGAACACCGGCTGGCAGCCTTCGCGGACGTGGATGCCGTAGCCCGTGCTGCCGGTGACCTCGCAGGACTCGAAGTCGCCGCGGCCCCCGGAGGTGATCCTGATGCCGTCGCCGGTGGCCCGGTCGACGGTGACGCGCAGGACGGTGGGGCTGGCCGCGCCGGTGACGGAGAACCCGTCGGTGACGTCTTCGATGCTGGTGTCGGTGACGATGCCGCCGCAGTCGGCTTCCTTGAACCAGATGCCGGTGGCTGCCTTGCGGATGCGGCAGTCCTTCACCGAGACGACGGCCCCGGTGCCGATGCCGATCGCGGTCTCGTCCACGTCGTGGATCTTGCAGCCCTGCATGGACAGGCCCGTGCCGGTGCCGTCCACCCGGATGCCGTCGAGGACGTCGTGGATGTGGACGTCGCCCAGGGCCGCGTCGGCGCCGTCGCCGACCCTGACCGCGGGGTGGCCGCCGGTGGAGTCGTGGAACTCGCAGTCGATGGCCGAGCCGCGCGCGCCGGTGTCGCTGAGCGACAGACCGCTGCGGCCGAAGCTGCGGACGGTGCAGCCGGTGAGGGTGACTTCACTGTGCCCGTGCAGGTCGACGCCGTTGCGGCCGGTGTCACGGATGGTGCAGCCGACGAGGGTGAGGTTCGCACCCCGGTCGACGGAGGCGCCGTCGTTGTTGATGTCGTGCAGGGTGGACTCGGCGAGGGTGAACGAGGCGAGGTCGTCGACCTGGACGCCCGTGCCGTCGACCGGGCCGATCTCGGTGCGTACGGCGCTGCCGCCGCTGCCCTGGCCGCCGACGGAGATGCCGGCCCAGCCGACCCGCTCGATCCGGCAGTCGGTCAGGGTGGGTGTCGCGCCGCCGGCCACACAGACGCCGCCGCCGGTGACGTCGTAGATGCGGCAGCCCGTCAGCCCGACGATCGCCTGGTCGCCGAGGAACACGGCAGGCTCGGTGTCGGAACCCTTGTAGACCGTGCAGCCGCGCAGCGTGCCGCGGGTGCCGGGCCCGGAGAACCGCAGGCCGTGCCCACAGAAGTCGTGGATCTGAGTGTTGACGAAGGTCGGCTGGCCGCCTTCGCGGACGTCGACGCCTTCCCGCCCGGTGCCGGAGATGTCGCAGTCCTCGAACGTGCCCCGCGCACCGCCCGTGACGCCGACACCGATGCCCTGCGGGTTGCTGATGCGGCAGCGGCGCAGGACGGGGTCCGCGCCGTCGCGCAGTTCGACGCCGACGACCGAGGCCGCCCGTACGGTGATCTCCTCCAGGACCGGCGCGGCCTTGGCGATCACGACCGCGGGCGACAGGCCGCCGAAGTCGCTTTCCACAGTCAGCCCGTGCAGCGTCGCGTCGGCCGTGACGGTCAGGGCGACCGTGTCGACCGGCTGCAGGATGACGGGGCCGTCGCTGCACGTGATGATCACCGCGATGCCGACCACCAGGTCTTCGCGGTAGGTGCCGGTCTGCACGGTGATGGTGTCACCGGGTGCTGCGGCCTGGACCGCGGAGCCGATGGTGGGGTACTCCCCCGTCCGGCGGCGCCAGCGTGTGGCTTGTACGACCTGTAGAACACGACCCGTCATAAGGCACCACGGTAACGGCGTCCAAGGTCGCTTACGTGCCGTACGGGGATCAGCCCCCCGTAAGAGTGCCCTATCCGGTGGCGCCGGACGGCGTCCCACCTGCGGCGCCCGGGGTCGCCTCATCGCGCAACCGGGCGAACAGTTGCCCGCCCTCCGGCTGCTTCAGGGCCACCCGGTTGGGGTCGGGGACGTACCCGGTCAGCGGCACCGTGACGAACTCGATCTTGTCCCGCGGGATGCCGCGGAACCCGGAAGTGAAGTCGTACAGCGACTTCAGCGAGGCCAGACCGGGGTCGGTGGTGATCGACTTGGTCACCGCCTCCATGACGTTGAACAGCTTCTTCGGGTCGCTGAGCAGCCCGGTGTCGTCCGCCTTGGCCAGCATGTTCTTCATGAACTGCTGCTGGCGTTCGATGCGCTGGATGTCGCTGCCGTCGCCCAGCGTCTTGCGGGCCCGGACGAAGCCGAGCGCCTGTTCGCCGTTGAGCACCACGTCGCCGGCCGGGAGCTTCAACTCGGCGGCCTTGTCGTCGATCGCCCGGTCAAGGTGCATAGGCACCCCGCCGAGCGCGTCCACGACGCCCTTGAAGCCGGTGAAGTCGACGGTGACCTGGTGGTCGACCCGGGCACCGGTGAGCTTCTCCACGGTCTTGATCGTGCAGGCCGCGCCGCCCGTCTGGTAGGCGCTGTTGAACATCCCGAAGGTGGCGTCGGACCGGCCGCCGCTCTTGAGCACGCACGCGGGGATGCCGGTCATCAGGTCGCGGGGGAAGCTGACCGCGGTCGCGGTCTTCCGCCCTGCCGGGACGTGCACCAGGATCACCGTGTCGGAGCGCTCACTGTCCTCCGCGCCGCCGTACGCCGAGTTGGCCCCGGCCCGCGAGTCCGTTCCGATGATCAGCACGTTGGTCGCCTCGGTGGGGATGGGGCGTTCCTTCTCGTCCAGGCTGGCGGCGAAGTCCTCGGACTTGATGTTGCCGTTGAGCCGGTCGTAGGCCCACCAGGCGACGCCGCCGAGCGCGATCAGGAGGACGGCCAGGCCGATCGCCGTCCCGCCGAGGATCCGGCGCCTGCGGCGGCTGCGCCCGGCCCGGCGGCGTGCGGCCCGGCCGGGGCCGGCCGGGCCCGGCCAAGCGGTACCCGGGGTGTCGGCACCCGGGGAGCCGGATTCGGCGCCCACAGGCGTCCTCGCGTCGTCTCTGTCCTTGTCCTGCACGGCGTGTCTGTCACCTTCGTCGAACCCGAACCCCCGAGTCCGCTTCCGGTCCCTTGGTGGACCGGTTCCGTGACCGACATGACGAGTCGCGCGACCGCACTGGTTCCGGATATGACCTTACTGTTCCATATTTCACATTTTCGGCGAGTTTCTGATCATGGGCAGGTCCGGAGCTCCGGGCACCGGGCCGCTCGCGGCCGGGCCTCGCGCAGCCGGAAGAGCAGGTGGCTACACCTCCATCGGACCGGTCAGGGCCCCGCCACGCCTGCCCGGTGGCCGGGTCCGCGGACCTGTTGTGGACCGATCTCCCGGCACAGCAATCCGGTCAGGAACCACGCGGCGGCGCCGCACAAGCGCTCAGGCCGCCTGCGCCGACCCCGGCACCGGAATCGGCGCCCTCGGCCCCTCGCTCCACCAGAACTGCGCCCGCTTGGCATTACGCGTGTCGGGGTGGTCTCCCCCGAGCACCCGCTCACCGTCGGTGACCAGTTGGCCCAGCAGTTCCGCCGCGCCGTCCGCGTCCCCGGCCGCACCCGTCCAGTGCGCGTGGTTGTGCCGCACGATGAGCGTGTCGGGGTGGTCGGCCCCGAGCTCGGCCACGTAGTCCTCAGTCAGCGTGTGCAGCAGGTCCCGGGCGAGCGACACATCGCCCGCCTCTCCGGTCCAGGTCGCGTGGTCGTGCCGGGCCGACAGCGTCGCTTCGTCCTGCGCGCCGAGCACCTCGCCGCGTTCACCGGCCACGTCGGACAACAGCGCCGCGGCCTGGGTGGCGTCCCCGGAGCGGCCCAGCCAGTGCGCCTGTTGGTGACGCACCGTCAACACATCCGGATGTACGGGGCCCAGCACATCCCCGTAACCCGCCACGACTGATTTGAGCAGCCTGGCGGCCTGCGCGGCGTCGCCGGTCTCCCCGACCCAGCGCGCCCACGCGGCGCGGGCGTTCAGGGTGTCCGGGTCGTCGGCGCCCAGTGCCTGGACGCAGTCGGCCGCGACTTCACGGGCCAGCGCTTCGGCGGTGACGGCGTTGCCGCTCACCCCCATACAGAACGCCTGGTTGTGCCGGGCGAGCAGGGCCTCGGGGAACTGCGCGCCGAGAACCCGGGAGTAGTCCTGGGCCACTTCGGAGAACAGACCCGCGGCCTCGGCGAAGCGTCCGGCGTCGGCCACCGCGCGGGCCCAGGCGGCCCGGGCCTGGAGCGCTTCGGGGTGGTCGGCGCCCAGGTCCTCGACCTTGCGTTCGGCCACCCTGCGCAGTTTGAAGATCGTCTCCTCGACATCCGCGGCCTCGCCGGTGCCCATGGAGTCGGCGGTCACGTCGTCGCTCATCTCGTGTCCTCCCCGTTTGTGGCGGAGCATCCCCGCGGCTGTGCAAGTCGGCGCTCCTGCTGGGTGTCTCCCGGCCGCGAGCTTAAAGCGTGTGTTGTATCCGATTGTGGTCGAGGCTGGTTACGTACGCCGACGTCACCCTTACGGCATATAACGCGCGCTAGGCGATTTCCCCCAAATCACCCCATCGTTGTGGGCAAACCGACACGCAGGCCGCACCCAACGGGCCGAAAGCCCAAGGGCAGGAATGCGCCGTACGGGTGGACCCGCGCTCCGCGCCGACCCGTCAGAGCCGGTCCAGATCGAACTCCCCGTCGCGGACTCCCAGGACAAAGGCCTCCCACTCGCCGGGCGTGAACCTCAGCACCGGCCCCTCGGGGCTCGCCGAGTTGCGCATGGCGACGTTGCCCCCGGGCAGGTGCGCCAGCTCGACGCAGCCTTCGCCGGTCGTGTCCTCGCCGAAGCGCGTCCACTCGGCTCCGGTCATGTCCATGGAGTACAGCGCGGTCTTCTCGTCGTCCATCAGCTCGTCGTGTCCCTTCCGGTACGGGCGGGGAGAAATGGCCGGAGTGAGTTGACTGGCCGTCACCCCGGTGGCGCGCCACGCACAGTACGACGGCGGCGGCGGGCGCACAATGCGCCCGCCGCCGCCGTTCGCTGTTTTCAGCCTCCTGGGTCGCCCCGTCGGCAGGACCGCCGCGGCGGTCCGGTTCAGCCGGGACACAGCGACGCGGGCGGCAGAGGCCGTGACCCCCTGCCGCCCGCGTCGGTCTCTGAGCGCTACTGACGATGAGTCAGAGCGTGATCCGCGCGGTCAGCGCGGCGGTCGCCGCGTTGCCGCCGGTGCGCAGGACGTACGTCCCGGGGAAGACCTTCCAAGCGTTCCCGGCGACGTCCCAGCGGGACAGCGTGCGGGTGTCGAGGGTGATCTCCACCGTCTTCGACGTGCCCGCGGCGACGTCGACGGCCGCGTAGCCGACGAGGCGGGTCGGCTCAGCGTGACCCTGCAACTCGGCGCCGGGGGTGTCGAGGTAGACCTGGACGACCTCCCTGCCTTCGCGGGCGCCGGTGTTGGACACCGTGACCCCGACGGTGACGCCGGAAGCACCGCCCTTCGCGACTACGCCGTCGTACGACCAGGTGGTGTAGCCCAGGCCGTGACCGAAGGGGTACGCCGGGGTCACACCGGCCGCCTCCCAGGCGCGGTAGCCGACAGCCGACGACTGCTTGGTGTAGTCGTTGTCGATGTTGGTCGGGATGATGACCGGGACATCGGCCTCGACCGCGGGGTACGACGTGGGCAGGCGCCCACCGGGCTCCGTGTGGCCGAACAGGACGTCGGCGACCGAGTGTCCGGCCTCCTGGCCGGGCAGCCAGGCGAACAGCACGGCGGCGACCTCGTCGCGCCACGGCAGGATCACCGGCGAACCGGCGTTGACCACGACGACGGTGTTCGCGTTGACCGCGGCCACCGCGCGGACCAGTGCGTTGGAGCGGCCCGGCAGTTCAAGGTCCTTGCGGTCGAAGCCCTCGGACTCGATGGCGTCGGTCGTACCGATGACGACCACGGCCACGTCGGCGCCGCGGGCGGCTTCCACGGCGGCGGCGAGTTCGTCCTCCTCGGTACGTTGGGGGTTGCCCCAGCCGAGGCCGAAGGAGGCCAGGTCGATGCCGAGCGCGTTGTCGCCGGAGACGAGGTGGGCGTCCAGGACGATCTCGACCGGCTGACCGGCCTTGGCTTCGACCGTGACACGGGTGGCCGGCGGGGCCATCAGCGCGAGCACCGGGTCGGAGCCCTCGGGCAGGGCGCCGTCGATGATCTGCGTCCCACCACCGTCGACGGTCAGCTCGTAGTGGCCGACACCGATGACGTCGAGCAGGTGCGTGCCGTCGACCTCGGGGGTGACCCGGGCGCGGGCGATCATCCGGGCGGTACCGGCGGGGAAGGTGCCCGGCCAGTACAGCAGGACCGAGCCGAGGCGGTGGTCGGTGCCGAGCGACCTGCCTCCGGCGTCGATGAATTCGACGCTGAGGCCCTTGTCGCCGGAGACCGGGTCGACCGTACGGTCCTTGGGCAGTTGCGAGAGCACGTCGTGGGTGAACGCACCCTCGACTACGTCGAGCTCGACACCGGCGGGCAGCGCGGCGCGCAGGCCCTCGACGACGGAGACCTCGTACGCGGCGTTGACGTGCGCCGAGCCACCGCCCTGGACGGAGGTGCGACCGGCGTTCGGGCCGATCAGCGCGACCCTGCCGAGCTTGGCGGTGTCGAGCGGCAGGATGCCCTTCGGGTTGGTCATGAGGACCATGGCCTGGGCGGCGATGTGGCGCAGCGTCTGCGAGGCGTCGTCCGGAGTCGGGTGTCCGCCGACGGGCGTGTAGTCACCGAGGACGCCGACACGGGCGGCGAGGCGCAGCACGCGGGCGGCCAGCTTGTCGATCTCGGACTCGGCGAGTTCGCCGTCGTTGACTGCGGCGACGAGCTTGGCGCCGCGCAGGTCGCCGACCGGCATCATGATGTCGGTGCCGCCGAGCACGGCGTCGACCGTGGAGCGCACGGCGCCCCAGTCGGAGACGAACACGCCGTCCCAGCCCCACTCGTCGCGGGCGACGGTGTTCTGCAGGTGGGTGTTCTTCTCCATGGAGGTGCCGTTGACCGAGTTGTACGCGGTCATCATGAGCCATACGTGGCCGGTCCTGCAGGCCTCTTCGAACGGCAGCAGGTAGACCTCGCGCAGGGCGCGCTCGTCGACCCGGGTGTCGTACGTGAAGCGCTCGTCCTCGGAGTCGTTGCCGACGTAGTGCTTGATCGTCGCGGCGACGCCGGCCGACTGGACGCCCGTGACGAAGCCCACGCCGAGGTCCGCGGTGAGCTTCGGGTCCTCGGAGTAGGACTCGAAGTGCCGGCCGCCCTTGGGGGTGCGCTGCATGTTGACCATCGGCGCGAGCAGGACGTGGATGCCTTTGCTGCGGGCCTGGGTGCCCATGAGGTAACCGGCGGTCCGCGTGACCTCCGGGTCCCAGGCCGCCGCGAGTGCGGTCGGGCTCGGGAACAGCAGGGAGGTCTCGCGCTCGTCCCACACCACGCCGCGGACGCCCACGGGGCCGTCGGACATGTTCAGCTTGCGCAGCCCGATCTTCGGCAGCTCGGGCAGGGACCAGAAGTCCGCACCGGAGAGCAGTGAGACCTTCTCGTCGAGGGTCAGCTGTGCCAGGAGCGCGGTGAGCTGTGCGTCGGTTACGACGTTGGGCGTGGTCGTCATCGTCCACCTTCGGGGAGTCCGGGGGCCGCCCCCCGGGTGGTCACAGCTTCTGCGGCCGGGGTCGCCCGTGTTGCCGGGGTTTCTCTGCTGAAACCGTAACTCCAAAACCTAATAGGCGGTAGTTTTGTTACCAGTACGAGATCTATCTCGCACCGGAGGCCGGAGCGGCACCCGGGCACGACAAGATGGGGCCATGGCAGCAGGAGGGGCGGCTGAAGCCGCCGAAAGCACGGGCAGCACCCCACCGCGTCGCGGACGGCGCAGCGGGCAGGGTTACGCCACCGGTGACGCCCGCAGGGCACGCATCCTCAACATCTCGCTGCAGGAGTTCGCCGAGAACGGCTACCGGGGCACCTCACTGGCCCGGATCGCCGAGCGGGCCGAGCTGACCCAGGCCGGACTGCTGCACCACTTCCGCAGCAAGCAGGACCTGCTGATCGCGGTCCTGGACCTGCGCGACCGGATGGACAGCGAGCGGCTCGACCTGACCGCCGTTCCGGGTCTCGGGGCCGAGGCTGCACTGGACCACCTGATCGCCCTGGTCGACCACAACGCCCGGGTGCCGGGCCTGGTCCAACTGTTCACCGTACTTACGGGCGAGGCGGTCACCACCGACCATCCGGCGCACGCCTGGGCCAAGGAGCGCTACCGCGCCCTCACTGTGGGGCTCACCGAGTCACTGCGCCACGGGATCGAGAGCGGCGAGCTGCGCCCGGACGTCAATCCGGAGTACACCGCGCGGGAGCTCTTCGCGGTGATGGACGGCATCCAGCTGCAGTGGCTGCTCGCCCCGGAGGACGTGGACATGCCGTCGATCTTCCGGGAGTACGCGCAACACCTGCTGGCGCGGATCAAGCAGCACTCCTAGTCCCTCTGCCGCAGGGCAGCGCAGCGGCCGCTAAGCGGTCAGCTCCTGGAGGACGGCCCCCAGGTCCCACCCGGAAATACTCGCCAGCGCCTCCTTGAACACGGTGAGCGCGAAGAGGTCCCCGGTAGCACTCAGCCGCCCGTCCTTCAGTGCCGCCCGCGCAATGGAGCGGTCGTTCTCCAGGATCAGACTCCGCGCGGTGCCGCAATCCATGTGGATCATCAGGTCGGGGCCCGGCAGATGCCCGGGACGCACCAGCACCCGCCCGCGGAACACGTCCAGGTGCAGCTCCGCGGGATCGTCCCGCCCCGGCACGTCGACGACCATGATGTCCACCACCGCGGGGTGCTTCGTCCGTCGCTCCGGGTCCGGGGTGATCATGCGGCTGAGCCTGGCGACCGCCGAGATCCAGTCGTCCGACATGAACGCGTAGCGCTCCAGGCCGGCTTTCTCCTCCGGTGCGGGGGGCGTCGATGCGGGGGCCGTCCGCGCGGGGGTCGTCCGCGCGTCGTCCAGCATCGCCCGGCCGAGCGTCCCGCCCACCCGCCGGGCGGTCTGCTGCCGCATGGCCCGCACCAGCTCACTCTCCACCACCCGCTGGACCAACGGGCGCATTCTGCCGACCAGTTCGGCGATCTGTGGCTCATCGGTCACTGCGTCCTCGGCCAGCCGGCGGGGCCACAGGTGGGTCTCCACCAGCTCCAGGAAGCCGTCGGCGACGCGCTCCATATCCGTACGCAACGCACTCAGGTGTTCCAGCACGACCGTCGCCGGGACACCGGCGGCGTGCAGTTCGGCGCCGACGGCCAGTTCCCGGGGGCTCGGCACCCGGAAGACGGTCAGGGTGTCGTCCTCGGGTTCGAGCAGGCCGAGCCGGACCGCGCCGGCCAGGACCACCGGGTCGTCGAGGCCGCCGAGCAGGCCCGTCAGTTCGGTGCGGGTGATCCGTCCGGCGGTCTCGTCGCCCCACAGTCCGCCGGTGTCGGGGGCCAGACCGAGCACCCCGCCCAGCGTCCGGCCCGCGTCCCAGGCGTCGAGCAGTTCCTTGCTGCTGACCAGGCTGTAACCCCGGTCGAGCAGTCGGCCGATCAGCCGCAGCCGGGCCAGGTGACCGGCGTCGTACAGCGACACCCGGCCCTGTCGGCGCGGCCGGGGCAGCAGCCCGCGGTCCTGGTAGGCGCGTACGTTGCGGACCGTTGTGCCGCCCTCGCGCGCGAGGTCCTCGATCCGGTATTCAGCCACGCGATCAACCACGAATGACGTTCCCTTGCACTTCCGGCCCCCGCCCCGGTCCACCCGCGGCGCCGCGACTCTGCTGTACGGCTGCTCCGCAGCGGGCAGACGTACGAGGACATCACCTGGCAAGGCACAGTAACCCACCCGGTACGGGGCGGACGATCGAGACCGCCACCCCGTACCGGGCCGACACACCGTCAGTCGACTTCCGGCGCAGGGGTGTTCAGGGGATCACGACCACCGGCCGCCGGGCGTGCTTCACCAGTCGCCCGGACACTGACCCGAACACCCGGCTGACCAGCCCGGTGGACGAGCCGACCACGATGGCGTCGGCAGCGAACTCCTTTGCCACTTCCTCCAGTTCGTGACAGATGTCACCGCCGCGCTCGACCAGCACCCACGGCACGTCCCGTAGGTGGTCGGCGCAGGACAGCTCCAGGCCGAGCGCCTCGGAACGGCCGTCGGGCACATCGATGAACACCGGCGGTTCGCAGCCGGCCCACACGGTGGCGGGGATGCGGTTGGCGACATGGACGATCACCAGGCCGCCGCCTTGGCGCCGGGCCATGCCGGTGGCATAGCAAAGGGCCCGTTCACTGGCGTCGGATCCGTCGAATCCGACGACGACCGGGTGGAGGAACGCGGGGTTGCGCGCACGCGCGTCTTCGGACCGGACCAATGGGGTGCCATCCGGCAGGTCACTGAACTCGAAAGCAGCCATGGCAATCAGACATCCGTGCCTGAAAGAACCCTGTCGGCCTGCGAACAGCCCAACATCATTCTTCGTGTGGATATATAGGACAGATTACGTGGTGAGGCGGGAATCGGACAGGCCTCATCGGGAGGTGGACGGCACGATATCCGCACGAGCGGCTCTGTGGGGAGTCCCCGGCGCTATCCCGCGCCCATCCGGGGCCCGGCCGACGCCCATCCGGCGGGTACCGAACGCCCGTCCGGGTGACGTGGACCGTGACCGATCCGGTGGTTGCGGCGTTGCACAGGTAGACACCGTGCGCATTGGGCGGCGATCCCATTTTGCGCAGTTCCGGGACGCCGACCCGCACACCCTCCTGACGGTCCGGCAAGCGCCGGGCCGTCAGCAGGCTTCACCGTCCGGTCCCCCTGCCAGCCGCTGAGGAGTTCACCGTGACCGCTCCGCCGTCCGTCCAGGACTGGGGCAGCGCCGGGGAGCCGGTCTTCGACCCGCCACCGACACCGTGGGATGAACCGGCGACCGCCCTGTTCCCGGCTGTCTCCCCTGCGGCGGAGCCCTGGAACACAGAGCCCTGGAACAACGAAAACCAAAGCAGCCGAGTGCGTACGGATGACTCCCGCGCTGAAGCCGTCCGCCCTACGGGACGGCGCCGTGGGATCCCCGCCATGGAGGAGCCGGTGCGGGAGGAGACCGCCCAGGAGGAGAACGCGCGGGAGGAGAGCGCGCGGGAGGAGAGCGCGCGTCCCGCTGTCGCGGTGGGCGAGCTGACCGGGTGGTACGCCTTCAGCACGGCCACGGCCGCACTGGCCCTGCTGGTCGGCGGCAAGGGCGCGGGGACCGCGGCGGGTGTCGGCGGCGGTCTGTTGATCGTCGGCGCGGTGACCCGTTACGTCCTGGGCGTCACCGGCGCGGACCGGCCGCAGAACACCCGCAGGCGCTGAGCCTCAGGCTCCACCTGACCCTCAGGCCCGGTCTCAGCCGACCAGCAGGACACCCCCGTAGGCCACCGCGCCGATCAGCACCCAGGAAAGCAGCCCCGTCAGCAGCGCCTTCCCGCCGGTGCGCACCAGGCTCCGCAGGTCCACCGCACTGCCCAGGCCCACCAGGGCCGCCGCCATCAGCGGCTCCCGTACGGCCGTCACGGTGTCCAGGAACCCCTGCGGCAGCAACCCCGTGCTGCGGGCCGCGACCATCGCCGTGAAACCGACGACGAACAGCGGGACCAGCGCGGGCCGCCTGCCGTGCTCGAAGACGGCGGCGGTCCGCCGCCGCCGGAACGTCAGGGCTGTGGCGGCCACCAGCGGGGCCAGCAGCAGCACCCGCATGAGCTTGACCACCACGGCTCCGTGCAGCGCCGCCGGACCGGCCGGCTGGGCGGCGGCGACTACTTGCCCGACGTCGTGCACGCTGGCACCCACCCACATGCCGAACAGGTCGGCGTCGTGCAGCCCCAGCGGCCCGCGCAGCAGCGGGAGGACGATGATCGCGAGGGTTCCGCACAGCGTCACCAGCGCGACCGGGACGGCTACGTCCTCGTCCTTGCTGCGGGTGACGCCGCTCATCGCAGCGACGGCTGACGCCCCGCAGATGGAGAAGCCGGTGGCGATCAGCAGCGGCTGGTCGCCGGGGAGACCGAGGCGACGGCCGAGCCACTGGGTGCCGGAGAATGTGACGGCGACCACCGCTACGACCATGGCGACGACGGCCCAGCCGAGGTCCAGGATGTCGCCGAGCGCCAGGCTCAGGCCGAGCAGTACGACGCCGACCCGCATGAAGCGGCTGCCCGCGGTCCTGAGCCCGGGGCGGGCGACCTCCGGCACGGCGCGCAGGTTGGTGGCCAGGACGCCGAACACGATCGCGGCGCTGAGCATCGGCACGGCGGGGACGAAGTGGTGCACAAACCAGGCCAAAGCGGTTCCGGCGGCCGCGTACACGACACCCGGGGCCTGTCGCACTCCGGCCTCCCGGCCGCGCCACAGCAACGATCCTGGAGTCTCCGGGGCGCCCGATGACGGGCACAGCGCCCCGGAGACTCCAGGATCGTTGTCGCGGGCTGGACCGGAGGGCCGGTGGAGGAGGGTCACATTGATCAACTCTGGGTTCCGCCGCGCGCCGCCGGTAGCGCCCGATCGACTGGGAGCTCATAGGGTTTGCCTATGACCGCTCAGTCGCCAACCCCTCGGTCGCCAACCCCACAGCCTCCGACCCCTCAGTCGCCGACCCCTCAGCCTCCGACCCCTCAGCCTCCGACCCCACAGCCTCCGACCCCACAGCCTCCGACCCCGCAGCCGACCTCCCGGCCACCGGCTTCTCCGTCGCCGATCGCCGAGCCGCCCCGCCGCCTCCCCGACCTCGACACCCTCGACCTCCTGGTCGCCGTGGTCGAGACGGGCTCGCTCGGCCGGGCCGCCGCGCGCTTCGGCATCAGCCAGCCCTCAGCCAGCGCCCGGATGCGCACCCTGGAGCGCCGCCTGGGCGTCCAGTTGCTCCTGCGCAGCACCAGCGGCTCCCAGCCCACCCCTGCGGGCCTCGTAGTCACCGACTGGGCACGGGGAGTGCTGGAGCAGGCGCGGGCCCTCGTGGAGGGCGCGGCGGCGCTACGGGCCGCACCCCAGGGGCGGCTGCGGGTGGCCGCGAGCCTGACCATCGCCGAACACCTGGTGCCGGGCTGGCTGGTGGCGCTGCGCGAGGCCGAGCCGGATGTGCACGTCGGGCTCCAGGTGACCAACACCCACCACGTGGTCGAGGCGTTGCGGGCGGGCGAAGCCGACCTCGGTTTCGTCGAAGGCCCTTGGGTCCCCGAGGACTTGCGGGCGGCGACCGTAGGCCGGGACCGACTGGTGGTCGTGGTCGCGCCCGGCCACCCGTGGGCCCGGCGGCGGCGTCCCGTGTCGGCCGCCGAACTCGCCGCCACGCCACTGCTGTTGCGCGAGCCGGGTTCAGGAACCCGGGAGACCTTGGAGCGGGCGCTTTCCGCGTACGACGGCGTGGCCGTCCCGGTACTGGAGCTCGGCGCGACCGCGCCACTGCGGTCGGCCGCGGTGTCCGGTTCCGCACCTGCGGCCCTGTCCGTACTGGCGGTCCGCGACGACCTGACTGAGGGCCGGCTGGTCGAGGTCGTCCTCGACGACGGGCTCAAGCCGCCCCTGGAACGGCTGTTGCGTGCCGTGTGGGTGCGGGGCCGCGAGCTCCCCGAGTCGGCGGTGCGGCTCCTGCACGTCGCCCGGACCACGGGACGCGGTTCAGGCTGATCCGCGGGCGGTGACCACGTTTTGTCGATTTGACGACTTGATCATCTTCCGCTCGGACCGATGAATCAAGTCCGAATTATGCTCCCCAGTGAGGCTTTTGACCATATATCAGACGCGACTCGCATGATCGGGGGTTCTGCCCTCGTTTGCCCACATACTGCGTTGATTTTGGTGTGACCGAGGTCACAAACAGGAATATCTACTTAACGCCACGTCGAGAACATCATGCATAGGGAAGGTGAGAGAGAGTAAGTTCCGATCTTGGGTTGCGCGTGTGACTGCTGTGAACTCGTGGGGTTCACTGTCCTTGGGGCAGGCAGCACACCGCTTGATCCCTCGTACGGCGATCGCCGACGGGGCGCGGAGGAAGCGAAGGGGGCGATCGGAGCCATGCGCGGGGACGACAAGCACCAGACGTGGCGGCGGGCACAGACCGTCGCAGCGACTGCCACACAGAACCAGCCGACGGCGTCCAGCGGCGGTCCCGGAGTCTCACCGACCCCGGTGACCGACACCAGCCCGCGCCCGGACGGCAGACCCGCGGTCCCCGCTCCTCGTTCGCCCGGACCGCAGTCCGCCGAAGCCGACCCGCAGCGGGACCCAGCCGCCGCAGACCCGGCCCCCGAAGCCCCCACCGACCTGACCACGCCCGCGTGGGCCCGTCGGCTCACCGGCCGGCGCCGCGCGGAGACCATCGCGGTGCTGCTGTTCAACGGCGCGCCGATGCTGGAGAGTTCCATCCCCATCTCGGTGTTCGGCGTGGACCGACGCGACGCCGGAGTCCCCGCCTACCGATTAATGGTGTGCGCGGCCGAACCCGGACCGCTCCGCACCACGGCGGGTGTCGAACTGACCGCCCCGTACAACCTGGACGCCGTCGACAAGGCCGGAACCGTGATCGTCCCGGCCTGGCGCTCCCCCGGACGGATCCCGCCCCTGCCCATACTCGAAGCACTGCGCCGGGCCCACCGTGACGGCGCGCGGGTGGTCGGCCTGGGCGGTGGGGCGTTCGTCCTGGCCGCCGCCGGGCTGCTCGACGACCGACCGGCCACCACGCACTGGATGTACGCGCCTGCGCTGTCCAAGAAGTACCCGCAGGTGCGGGTGGACCCGCGCGAACTGTACGTCGACGACGGCGACATCCTCACCAGCGCCGGCACCACCGCGGGCCTCGACCTGTGCCTGCACCTGATCCGTACGGACCACGGACCGCAGGCCGCGGACGCACTGGCCCGCCGCCTCGTGCTGCCCACCCAGCGCAGCGCCACCGCGTTCCCGGCCGGACAGTACCTCGACCTGGCCCTGCCCGAGGAGATCAGCGGCGACCCGCTCGCCCCGGTCCTCACCTGGGCCAGGGACAACCTCGCCGAGCGGTTCGACATCGAGGCGCTGGCGGCCCGCGCGTACATGAGCCGCCGGACGTTCGACCGTCGGTTCCGCACGCTCACCGGCAGCGCTCCGCTGCAGTGGCTGCTGACCCAGCGGGTGCTCCAGGCCCAGCGGCTCCTCGAATCCACCGACACCCCGGTGGAGGAGATAGCGACCCGGTGCGGTTTCCGCTCACCGGTGGCCCTGCGCGGGCACTTCCGCAAGCACGTGGGTCTGTCCCCGGCCGCGTACCGGGAGGCGTTCCGCGGCAAGTCGGCCGCCGAGGAGGTGCCCGTCCCGACCGGTCACCGCTGACACCGCTTAGGGTTGGTCTCCATGAGTGACCGCTTGGTGTGGATCGACTGCGAAATGACCGGCCTCGAGCTGGATAAAGATGCGCTGGTGGAGGTGGCCGCACTGGTCACCGACTCCGACCTGAACATCCTCGGCGAGGGTGTGGACGTGGTGATCCGCCCGCCCGCCGAGGCGCTCGCCAACATGCCCGCAGTGGTGCGGAAGATGCACACTTCGTCCGGGCTCCTCGACGAGCTCGACAACGGGGTGACCCTCGCCGAGGCCGAGGCGATGGTGCTGGCGTACATCAAGGAGTGGGTGCCGGTCAGCGGCAAGGCCCCGCTGTGCGGCAACTCGATCGCCACCGACCGCGGGTTCATCTCGCGGGACATGAAGGACCTCGAAGGCTGGCTGCACTACCGGATCGTCGACGTGTCCTCGGTCAAGGAGCTGGCCCGCCGGTGGTACCCCCGGGTGTACTTCCAGAGCCCGAAGAAGGCCGGCGGCCACCGGGCGCTCCAGGACATCCGGGAGAGCATCCAGGAGCTGGCCTACTACCGCGAGGCCCTGTTCGTGCCGCAGCCCGGCCCGGACACCGAGACCGCCAAGGCGATCTCCGCCCGGCACAAGCTGCCGGTCATGCCGCAGGACGCCGCGGAAACCCCCGCGCCGACTGCCGCCGACACCGCCTGACCTCAGGGCGAGCGCTGTCCGACCCTGGCTTGACCTCGGGGCCGTCGCTGTCCGTCCCGGCTTGACCGCTGTCCGCTCAGGTTTGATCGCTGTCCGTCCCGACTTGATCGCTGTCCGTCCCGACTTGACCGCCGCCTGGCCCGCGTCCGCCCGGTGTCACGCCGGGTTCGCACGCGCGTGCGGGCCGCTAGGGGAAACCTGGCGGCGAGCACCTGCCCAGACCCTGTATAGTTTTTTTCGCCGCACCGGACAGGTTACTGACCGGGAACGCGATGGTGGGTATAGCTCAGTTGGTAGAGCACCTGGTTGTGGTCCAGGAAGTCGCGGGTTCAAGTCCCGTTACTCACCCCAGAAGATCAACGGTCTGACCAGCAAGAACGGTCAGACCGTTGATCGTTTTCCGGGGCCGTGTCAATACGGCGTCAAACATCCGCCCGGTCGCCTGACTACAGTCCCCCGCATGGCGGGCATCCGAGATCGCCTCCGCCGCGACGGCGGCGTCACGTACACCGTCCGGTGGAACGCCGGCGGCAAACGCGGCGGCAAGCAGGAGTCCGAGAACTTCCAGGACCTCCCCCAGGCCGAGACCTTCCGCGGCCTGGTCAACGATCACAAGCACAACTGGCCGCCCGGCTGGGTGCTCGCCCAGGAAACCGTCATGAAGGACCCTCAGGAGCCCGCCTCCTGGCTCAGGAAACCATGTCACGGGTTCGGTCAGCCTCCTCGCTGTTGCGTGCGCTGTGGATCATTTCGATCTCCACCGCGCCGCACACCGTGAGCAAGCCCTTCTCCGAGAGCCGGTCCAAGACTTCCCCCACGGGCTCCTGAGACCAGCGGGCCAGTGCGGACTTGTCGATCAGAAAGCTCACGTCGCAGCCCTCTTCGCCGCCGCTTCGGCCTCAAGGTGCACCACATCAAAGTCGGAGCACCTTTCCGTCACGACTAACGCACTACTCCGGCAAGGGTTACGTCATTTGGCCTATAGATCTCCCTTAACCTGCAAACCCCACAGGCTCAGCGAGCTCCGCCAGCAGTTCCCCCGGCTCCGTCCCCGGTCGCCCCGCGGGCCACCAGCCGTCGGTCTCCCTGCGGTATGGATACCAGCGGCCGTCCCGGCCGTAGCGGAGTTGGATGTCCCCTGCCGTCCAGCGGTTGCGCCACTGCTTGAGCGGCCCCGGCGCCACTTCGGCCGACAGCACCACTCCGGCCGACGGTGCCCCCTCGGCCGGCAGTTCGTCCCCGGCCAGCACGACGAGCAGCCTGGCCGCGACGTCGGCGGGCGGGCTCCACGGGTGCTCCAGGACCTCCAGGCCCTCCCGTCCGCCGTGGCGCCACGCACGGACCGCGCACGCGAACAGGGTCGGGTTGCGGCCTGAGGCCTTCAGAAGCGCCGTGTAGGTACGCAGTTCGGTGAACGTGGCGGCGAGGCGGACTGAGTCGTCGGCGCGGCTGAGCCCGGCGACCGGGTCGGTGCCCGTGCGCAGCAGCTCCAGGGCCTGCGAGGCAGCCTGGGCGACCAGCCGTTCCAGGCCCGAACCGTCGGGGGCGCCCAGGAGTGCGCTGCTCAGCTCAGGTGCCGAACCGGAAATCTCAACGCCGGGAGCGTCGGGCGGCACCGGACCGAGGGTTCGCGCGTAGGCCTCCTGTGCCGGGACGCCGGATGTCTTCCGTACGCCTTCTTCCCTGGGGTTGAACACCGCGGCCCGGACGTTGCGCGCTTGCAGCGCCGCCATGACTTCGTCCTCCGTGCGGCCGCGCAGCAGCAGGAGCACAAAGGGGTCCTGGTCGAGCAGGCGGCCCGCCTGGAAGCACAGCGCGGCGGCGTGTTTGCACGGGTTGCCCCAGTCGGGGCAGGTGCACGTCGGCCGGAGTTCGCGCCCGCCCGGGAGCAGAGTCACTCCGGCTTCGAGCGCGTCCTCGATGAGGCCTGCGGGCATGTCGCGGTCGAGCAGCGCGGCCAGATGCCCGGCGCTGGCGGCGACGGTGTCGAGGAAGCGCTCCCAGTCGGCGTCGGCCAGGACGGGGATCGACATCGTGGCCTGGTAGGGGCGCGTGCGGCTGCCGCTGACCGGGGCGGACAGCTTGCCCGGGGACACCGTGATGTCGAGGACGTTGCCGGCGCGGGCGTAGGAGCGCCCCCGGGACGCCCTGGCCGGGTCCATGGAAGAGAGCGCCGACTCCCAGGCGTTGCCCCACCACGTTGTGGCGAGCGCGCCGCGTCCGGTCGTGGGTGGCAGAGCCCGGAAGACTTTCGTACGGGAAATCATCACGGCCTGCGCAGGGCGACCAGTTCGGCCAGCTGGACGTCGGTGAGTTCGCTGAGCGCGGCCTCACCGGATCCGACCACAGCGTCGGCCAATTCGCGTTTCGACTGGAGCAGTTGCGCGATGCGGTCCTCGACGGTGCCCTCGGTGACGATGCGGTGGACCTGCACGTGTTTGTCCTGTCCGATGCGGTAGGCCCGGTCAGTGGCCTGGTCCTCGACCGCCGGGTTCCACCAGCGGTCGAAGTGCACGACGTGCCCGGCGCGGGTGAGGTTGAGGCCGGTTCCGGCGGCCTTCAACGACAGGAGGAACACCGGGACTTCGCCGTTCTGGAAGCGTTCGACCATCTCCTCGCGCTTCTTGACGGGGGTTCCTCCGTGCAGGAAGAGGGTGGGCACGCCGCGGTCGGCGAGGTGGCTCTCGATCAGCTTTCCCATCGCGACGTACTGGCTGAAGACGAGCACGGACTCCCCTTCGGCGGTGATCGTGTCGACGAGTTCGTCGAGCAGGTCGAGCTTCCCCGAGCGGCGGGCCGTCGGGCCCGTCTCCTTCAGGAACTGCGCGGGGTGGTTGCAGATCTGCTTGAGCGCGGTGAGGAGTTTGAGTACGAGTCCGCGCCGGGCGATGCCCGCGGAGTCGCCGATGGCGGCCAGGTTCTCCCGTACGACGGCTTCGTAGAGCCCGATCTGTTCGCGGGTGAGCGGGACCGTGTCGTCGATTTCGGTCTTGGGCGGCAGCTCGGGGGCGATTCCCGGGTCAGCCTTGCGGCGGCGCAGCAGGAACGGCCGGATGAGCGCGGACAGTTGCGCGGCGGCCTTCGGGTCGCGGTCGGCTTCGACGGCGTTCGCGTAGCGCGTGCGGAAGGTCTTCAGCGGGCCGAGGAGGCCGGGTGTGGTCCAGTCCAGCACCGCCCACAGTTCCGACAGGCCGTTCTCGACGGGGGTTCCGGTCAGCGCGATGCGGGCCTGCGCGGGGATGGTCCGCAGGGCTTTGGCGGTGGCCGAGTTCGGGTTCTTGACGTGCTGGGCCTCATCGGCGGTGACGATCCCCCAGGGGATGTCGGCGAGGAGTTTCCGGTCGCGGCGCAGCGTGCCGTAGGTGGTGAGGACAAAGCCGTCGGCGGGGATGTCGGTGAGGTCGCGGGTGCCCGCGTGGTGTCGGCGTACGGGGGTTCCCGGGGCGAAGCGTTCGATCTCGCGTTGCCAGTTGCCGAGCAGTGACGTCGGGCAGACCACCAGAGTCGGGGCTTGGGAAGACTCCTGCCGGTGCAGGTGCAGCGCGATGAGGGTGACGGTCTTGCCCAGGCCCATGTCGTCGGCGAGGCAGCCGCCGAGGCCGAGGTCGGCCATGGTGGCGAGCCACGTGAGGCCGCGCTGCTGGTAGGCACGCAAAGTGGCGTGCAACTTGGCCGGCGGGTCGAGGAGTTCGCGGGCGGCGGGGTCGGCGATGCGGGCACGGAGGTCGGCAAGGCGCCCGGTGACGTCGACTCCGACGGGACGTCCCCCGATGTCGACGGTGCCGGTGAGGGCCGCTTGCAGGGCGTCCATGGGCTGGAGGTCCCGGAGCTTGCGGCGGCGCGCTTTGGCTGCCAGTTCGGGATCGACCAGGACCCACTGGTCGCGCAGCCGGACGATGGGGCGGCGCGCTTCGGCGAGCGCTTCCATCTCAGCTTCGCTGAGCGGTCGGCCACCGACGGCCAACTGCCATTGGAAGTCGAGGAGTTGGTCGGGCCCGAAGAGGCCGGTGGGCTCCTTGCGGCCGCCCTGAGGCGGTTTGTCGGCGATGCGGGCGGTGGCAGTGAGGTCCTTGGCGAGTTCACGCGGCCAGTGGACTTCGATGCCGCAGGCGCTGAGTTTGGCGACGGCGGGGCCGAGGAGTTCCAGGAGTTCGGTGTCGTCGATGTCGAGCGAGTCTGGCACGTGCCGGGTCAGCAGACGGCCGACGGGTTCCCAGACGCGGGCAGCCCGGCGCAGCGCGAGGAGCACGTCGAGGTGCGCGCGGTCGCCGAAGCCGGCCGGGGTGTCGTTCCACAGTTCGGCGGCGTCGACGACGAGGGTTGGGTCGGCGAGTGAACGGACCTGGACGACAACCTGGAGCCCGTCGTGGTCGTGCGGGAGGTCGAGGCGCAGCACGACACGCACCCCCTGGTCTCGTCCCGCGGCGGTCTCGCGGGCCCATTCGCGCAGGTGCGGAACCTTCTGGGGTTCGGCGGCGGCGAAGGGCCGGCTGCGGGCGAGCGCGGTCGCGGCGGGCGTCCGCGGCAGGGTGTCGGCGACCGCGTCGAGCCAGGCGCGCAGGAGCTGTTCGGGGTCGGGGACGGTCAACGGCTCGGCGTCGGGGAGCGGCACCGCGTAGCCCTCGGGTGGCAGCGCGGCGGCGAGGGAGCGCAGCCGGTCGCCGTCGGCGATGTCGAGCGGCCCGGCCCGCCAGGCGTCGTTGCCGTCGGGTGTGACGCCGGGCAGCAGTCGGCCGCGCGCCGCGAGTTGGAGAGCCAGGACGGTGGCCGAGGCCCAGATTTTGAGGGCGGGGTGCGCGTCCGGGCTCTTCGCGGCGCGCGGCAGCCACGCGACGGCCTCGCGTGCGGTCAGGAAGCGTACGGGGACATCCTGGCGGCGTACGGCTGATCCGTCCGATCCGGCTGATCCGGCTGATCCGGCTGATCCGGCTGATCCGGCTGATCCGGCTGATCCGGCTGATCCGGCTGATCCGGCTGATGGCAGGACGACCGGGCACTCCCCCGGTTCGCCGATCTCGGGCAGTTCGCCGCCGTCCGGCGCCCACAGGGCGACCCGGCCTTCGCGCGGCGGATCTGCGGGGAGGAGGACGGCGACCGGATGCATCCGTCCACGGTAGTCGAGGCGGGCGACTGCTCAGGGGTCACCGTGGTGAGGCGGGGTCACCGTGGTGAGGCGGAGTCACCGTTGGGGGCCAGGATCTGCGCCGCCAGCGCTCGCGCGGTGCTGATCTCCACCGCCACCCCGTCGAGCGCGGTGGCGGCGCTGTCGGTCGTCGCGGCGTCGGAGAGCAGGGACTCCAGCACGGTAGCCCTGGGCAGCGCGGACGGCGGCTCCCCGGCGCCGATGGACGCGGCCAGCGCTGTCAGCTCATCCGCCAGGTGGTCCACCTGTGCCTGCGCGGGCCGGATGCCGCCGTGGTCGACGAACGCGGAAGCGGCGGTGATCGTGTCGATGACCCGTTCGATCTGGACGAGGTACGGCCACCACGCGGCGGCCCGCCGGGACGCCGGGGGCGGTTCGGCCAGAGCCTGCTGGAAGGTGGTCCGGGTGCGGGTGAGGGTCGCGTACGCCCCGCGCCGGGCCCGGGAGCGTGCCGCGTAACCCCCCGCGTCCGGCGTCCCCGGGTTCTCGGGGTCGAGCAGCCGCCGCAGGTGGTCGCCCGCCTGCCCGGTGACTTCCACCAGCCGGAGCGGGAGTTTCGCTTGCCGGAAGCCGGGCCACAGGAGGTAGCCGAAGACGAGCACCACCGCGCAGCCGATGAAGGTGTCGATCAGCCGCTCGCGGGCCATGGTCGCGGGGTCGCCGGGGTGCGGGATGTTGGTGAGGATCAGGATCAGCGGGGTGATCGCGGCGGTCTGCATGCCGTAACTGCGGGAGATCGCGATCGGCAGCAGCCCGGCGAACACCGCGACGGTGACGACGTCCGGCCAGCCGCGGGGCACGACCATGAGGAGTCCGGCGGTGACGGCCACGCCGACGACGCTGCCGAGGGCCCGGAGGAGGCCGCGGACGAACACCGAGCCGAAGTCCGGCTTGAGGACGAGGCCGACGGTGAGCAGGATCCAGTACGTACGCGGCAGCTCGAACACTTCGCCGACGGTCCCGGCGACCCCCATGCACAGGGCGAGGCGCAGGCCGTACAGCCAGGGCGCCGGTCCGGCCAGCACTCTGCGCAGGTGGACCACGGCTCCGCGCGGGCCCCAGGGGCGGTCCGGCAGGCCGAGCAGGTCAGGTTCGGTGCCGGGTGCCGCTGGGGATTCCCCCGAACCGACCGGGCGACCCGGACCACCCGGACCACCCGGACCACCCGAGCCGACCGGGCCGACCGGGCCGACCGGGCCGACCGGGCCACCCGGACCACCCGACCCGGCGGCCCGGTCCGGAGGACGCAGGTTGAGGCACCCGACCGCGTGCCGCAGCCCCGCGGCCAGCGCGCGTTCGCCGGGTGTCGCGGGTGTCAGTTCGGGCAGCACTGCCTGCCGGTCGCCGCGTTCGACCGCGTCGGCGAGCCGGTCGACGGCGTCGGCGTACACACCGTCGAGGCCCTTCTGCCGGGTGGCGGCGGCCGACGCCTCAAGGAGCGGGGTGACGCCGTTCAGCAGGACCATCAGCCGCTGGGCGGCGGGGACACGGCCGGGCGTACGGGCCCGGTAGCGCACGAGGATGTTGTACGCGGTGTCGATGCTGACGCTCAGTCTGCGCCGGACCGCGGTCTCCTCGGGGGTCCCGGCGGATGTCCGCAGCAGCGCCGCGACGGTGCGGTACACCTCGGCGACAGTGCTGCGTTCGGGCAGGTTGCGGCGCAGCGGCCACGGCAGCAGGGAGAGCAGCAGGATGGTGAGCCCACCGCTGAAGATCAGGAGTGGCGGCAGCCACCACGGGTCGGGCACCGGTACGCCGGTGCCCACGGCGGCCATGACCACGAGGTTGAGGCCGGCGACAGATGCGAAGGCGCCGATCGGGCTGATCAGCCCGGCGACCATCGCTATCAGGGTGATCATGGCAACGGCGGTCCAGCCGCCGCCGGAGAACCGGCTGCCGATCAGGATCCCGACGGCGGCGCCGGTCTGGGCGGGGAGGAAGCCGAGGAGTCGCAGCCGGTAGGGGGCGGGGCGGTCGCCGAACACCGCCATCATCGCGCCGAGGGCCAGGAGGATTCCGTACGCCGTCTTGTCACAGGCCATCGCGACGGCGACGGGCGCGGCCATGCCGATGAGTGCGCGCAGTGCGGCGAACCAGGGGGTCGCGGGGCGCTGTGGGCGCAGCGCGCGGGCGAGCCAGTGCTCGTCGGGGGCGTCCAGCGACCGCACCGGAGGTCCTCCTGCGGTTGTCACCGGTCGCCACGTCCCCTTGTTCGCGCTTTTTCGATCAGCTGTGGATCACTTGAGGTCATCAGACAGGGAACAGGCAGGGAGCGCAAATCATTGTGTACGGGTGAATAGGCCGCAGAATTTGATCCGCCTGTTCGGTTGGTTCGTGTTCGGGACCCGGTCGGTACTCAAGTGCGTTCCCTCAGCCCGCGCCCTGCGGAAGAATCGGGCCCGTCAAGAGTGACGCGACGAGACCTGCTGTCGGTCGCTCTGAGTAGCGGAGGTGGTCGCAGGTGCAGGTGTCCCCGGCCGGCGGGGTGCTCGGGGGCCGGTACCGCCTCGACGAGGTGGTCGGGTCCGGTGGCATGGCCACGGTGTGGCGCGGCTGGGACGACCGGGTCCGGCGCGCGGTCGCGGTCAAGGTGCTCAACCACCTGACCGGGCTGCCGCATGCCTACGAACGGTTCGAGCTGGAGATCGAGGTCGCCGGCAACCTGGACCACCCGAGCATCGTGACTGTGTACGACTGCGGGCGGGAGGGTCCGCTCGCCCCGCACGGGCAGGGCAGCACCGCCTACGTTGTGATGGAGTTGGTCCGCGGCCGGTCGATGGCCGACATAGTCGCCGACCGGGTGCCGGTCCCGGTGCTCAAGGCCGTGGGGTGGGCGGTCCAGTTGTCCGAGGCGCTGCGGGCGGCGCACGAGGGCGGGGTGATCCACCGGGACATCAAGCCGGGCAACGCCGTGGTGACCTGGGAGGGCCGGGTCAAGGTCCTGGACTTCGGTATCGCGAAGTTCCTGCGCACCCTCAACCCCAGTGCGGTGATCACCCAGCCGGGGAGCGTGATCGGCACGCTCGCGTACATGGCCCCCGAGCAACTCGAAGGACGCCGGGTGGACGCGCGTACGGATCTGTACTCGCTGGGCTGTCTGTTGTACGAACTGCTGACCGGCGCTCCCCCGTTCGGGGTGGACGAGCCGGGCAGGCTGGTCCGGGCGCACCTGACGCAGCGGCCGACGCCGCCCGGGGCCCGCCGCCCGGAGTTGCCGCGCGACTTGGAGAAGCTGGTCCTGGAGCTTTTGGAGAAGCGCCCGCAGGACCGCCCGGCGGACGCCCGCACGGTCACCGACCGGTTGTGCGCGCTGCTGCCGCCGAACACCGTCGAGGACTTGTCCCCGCCGGTCCCGCCGATGCCGGCGCGCGCTCCGCTGCGGGCCGTGTCCCCGGCCGCCGCGCGTCCCACGCCCGCGCCCACCCGGCTGATGCCGCCACCGGGCGGCTTCGACACACCGGGTTCGTCCGCCGGGTGGTCGGACTCCGGGGTGTCGACGATGACTTCAGGGCGTTACGCCGCGAGCGGCAGCTTCTCCGCCGATCTGACGGACATATTCAGTACGCCCCGCGCCGCCGGTGGCAACAGCGGCAACAGCGAGGTCGACAGTGCTGACAGCGGCGGGGTCCTGCGGCTGCACCCGCCGCTGCGCGGCCGTCCGCGGGAGCTGGGCGAACGCCTCGACGAGGCGTTCGCCCTCCCCGACCCGGAGGCGGGCCGGATCCTGCGCGCGCTGCTCGCCGAACACCTGGCCGGGCACGGGCCCGACCACCGGCACACGCTGACCATCCGCGAGGCGGTCGCCTACCAGTTGGGCACGGGCGGATCGCCGCAGAGCGCGGTGCGCTGGGTCCGCGCCCTGATCGGTGACCAGGGCCGGCTGCACGGCCCGGGGCACACGGCGGTCCTGCGCTGCCGCCGCAACCTGGCCTACTGGACGGCGGCCGGCGGCGAACCGCGGACGGCGGCGCGCATACTGCGCGATCTACTCCCCGACCTGCCCGCCGGGAACGAGCCCGCCCTGCGCGAACGCCTGGCGGTGCGCCGCGAGCAGGCCGCGTACACCCGGCAGGCCGGCGACGAACGGGTCGCCGCCGACCTGTTCGGTGAGCTCCTGACCGACAGCGTGCGGGTGTTCGGCCCGAACCACCCGTTCACCAGGGCGGTCCGGGGTGAACATTCATACGGCCGCTCAGCGACGTCGTGGCCTGCCGGGTCACAACCGGGTCAAAGTCCAAACCAAAGCCCAGACCGCTGACCCAGACCGCCGACCCAGACCGCCGACCCAGACCGCTGACCGGAGCAGACAGGTCTTCGTACGGTTTTCAACCACGCCGGGGCTGACTCAGCGGGGTCACCCCGTCAGCATGTCCCGCAACTGCCGTTTGAGGACCTTCCCCACCGCATTGCGCGGCAGCGGGTCCCGGGCGAAGTGGACGATCGTGGGCACCTTGAACGCTGCGAGCCGTCTGGCCACATGTCCGCGCAGCTCGGCCGCGGTGGCGGTCGCGCCAGGCTGGAGTTCGACCACGGCGGCGACCTCCTCACCCAGGTCGCGGTGCGGAACCCCGACGATCGCCACGTCGGCCACCGCCTCGTGCTCGAACAGGACCGCCTCGACCTCGACGGAGTACACGTTCTCGCCGCCGCGGATCACCACGTCCTTCAGCCGGTCGACCACGTACAGATAACCGTCCGCGTCGCGGTGGCCGAGGTCGCCGGTGCGGAACCAGCCGTCGGGGAAGGCCGCTTCGGTCTCCTCGGGGCGTCGCCAGTAGCCCGCGACTATGTGCGGTCCGCGGAACCAGATCTCACCGAGCCCGCCGGTGGGGACCTCGTCTCCGGTGACGGGGTCGGCGATCCGCAGGTCGATCACCGGGACGGGCAGGCCGACGCTGTCGGGGTGCTCGTAGTAGTCCGCGCCGGTGTTGGCGGTGGCCACACACGTGGTCTCGGTCATCCCGTAGCCGTTCAGCGGGTTGATCGCCTCGTTCGACATCCGGCCGACCTCCCCGACGAGGTCGGGCGGTACGGGAGCACCCCCGGCGCCGAGCATCAGCAGCGAGGACAGGTCGTACTTCCCGCGCTCAGGGGACTCCAGGAGTCGGCGCAGCAGGGTCGGCACCATCGTGGCGCTCGTGATGCGTTCGCGTTCGATGGTCTGGAGCACCGCTTCGGTGTCCCAGCGGCCCATCAGCGTCATCTTCCCGCCGCCGACGGCGGTGACGTACATGCCGGAGAGTCCCGCGATGTGGAACAGCGGGTAGCACTGGAGCACGGAGGACTGCGGGAGGTCCGGCATGGCCCGGTGGAGCGCGGCCGGTCCGTCGGTGAGCAGTTCGGCGGGCAGGCCCAGGCCGAGGATCTGGACGGCCTGGCTCAGGTGCATGGTGTGCAGGTTGGTGCAGTGGTTGCGGTGGGTGCCGACGGCGCCCTTGGGCCGGCCGGTGGTGCCTGAGGTGTAGATCAGTACGGCCGGGTCGTCCGGGTCGGGGTCGGCTTCCGGCGGTTCGCACGGGCCTTCGACGCCGGCGAGGAACGCGGTCAGATCCTCGGCGGGGGCGCTGCCCTCGACCGGGTGTGCGACGAGCAGTCCGCGCAGCGGCAGGTCGTCGAGGTGTCCGGCGAGGAGCTTGGCGCGTTCGCCGTCGGCGATGAGCAGCACGGCTTCGCAGTCGGTGAGCCCGTACCGCAGTTCGCTGACCGCCCACCACGCGTTGAGCGGCACGGCGACCGCGCCGAGCAGTTGCACGGCCCAGAAGGACAGCACGAACTCGGGGTGGTTGCGCATGGCGATGGCCACCCGGTCGCCCCGGCGGACGCCGTACCGGCAGGCCAGGTGGCGGGCCAGGTGCGAGACAAGGCGGTGCTGTTCCCCGTACGAAATTCTTCCCTGGTCGTGGGTCAGTGCCTCGCGTTCCCCGTACGCGATGGTTGAAAGGAACGCCTCCCGCAGGGTCTGCGGGGCGCGGGGGAAGATCCGCCACGGGATCCCGTCGTGGTCGGTCTCCTCGATCTCGTACACCGATCCGGGTCCGGTCAGCGCGGCGATGGCTTCGTCCCTGGCGGTGGGTGGGCCGCCTGGGACGGTTCGGGCTGTGCCGGGTGTGCTGGACATGGTCACGTCGCACCTCCATCGGTCTGCGCTGACGGCGCGGGGGTGCGGCCGTGTTTCGGTGGACCCCCGGCGGAGCGCGACCACGGTAGGTCATCGCGGCGGGGATCAGAACACTTTTCTTCCGGCTCTGGTTTCCGCGCGTCGCGCAGGGCATCGTGGCCCGCGATCAACTGGACTTCCAGGAGGCTGCTCATGGAGTACGGACCGTACGAACAGATCACCACGGAGAAGCGTGGCCCGGCGTTGATCGTGACGCTGCACCGGCCCGAGCGGATGAACGCGTACACATATCTGATGCGCCAGGAGATCACCGACGTCCTGGACAAGTCCGACGCGGACGACGACGTGCGCGCGGTGGTGTTCACCGGCCATGGCAAGGCGTACTGTGCGGGCGCCGACTTGGAGATGGGCGCGGAGACCTTCAACGCGTCACGTCACAAGGAGGCCAGGGCTGAGCTCGCGGGCACGGAGGCGGTCTCCGACATCCCCGCCGATTTCCGGGACGACGGCGGGAAACTCGTCCTGCGGCTCTACCGCAGTCAGAAACCACTGATCGCCGCGATCAACGGCGCGGCAGTGGGCGTCGGCGCGACGATGACCCTGCCGATGGACGTACGGATCTGTTCCACTCAGGCGAAGTTCGGGTTCGTGTTCCTGCGCCGCGGGATAACTCCGGACGGCTGTTCGACCTGGTTCCTGCCGCGCGTCGTGGGTGTGGACCGGTCGCTTGAGTGGTGCGTGACCGGCCGGATCTTCGGCACCGACGAGGCGCTGGCCGCCGGGCTCGTCCGCGAGGTCGTCGCCCCGGAGCGGCTGCTCGAACGGGCGTTGGAGATCGTCGGCGAGATCGCCCGCAACACCCCGGCGGTGGCGGTCGCCCTGACCCGCGCGCTCCTGTGGTCCATGCAGTCGGTGGCAGATCCCGAGGCCGCCCACGTCCTGGAATCCCGTGCGCTGTACTGGACGGGTCAGTCGGCGGACGTCCGCGAGGGCGTCACCGCGTTCCTGGAGAAGCGCGACCCGAAGTTCACCATGCGGGTGAGTTCGGACATCCCGCCGGAACTGATGCCGCCGTATCCGACCTTGAGCTACTGAGCCTGCCGGAGGCTGCCCCCCTGCCGCTGGACAGGGCTGCACGCCGCACTGCTGTTGTGTAAAGCAACTGTTGTGGTGCACCCTGGATTCCTCGTCGGCGGTAGGACCGGCGGGGCGTGAGAAAGGGCAGATGTCCGTGAACGCCGCGAACGTTGCGAGCAACGCGAACGACCAGGCACCGGCCGGGCCAGGCATGGACGAGCAGAGCCCCGGGCGCCGGGTGCTGCGGGAAGTGGGCTCGACCGCCCGGCTGCTGCGCCAGCTGATGGCACCGCCGCTGGCGACCGCGAGCATCACCCAGGCTGAGTACTACCTCCTGGCCCTGCTTGAGGAGTACAACACCTCGACCGGTAAGGACCTGGCGACCAGCCTGAGCCTGGACAAGACGACGGTGAGCCGCCAGCTCGCCGCCCTTGAGGACGCCGCGATGATCACCAGGACGGTGGACCCTGCCAACCGCCGCTCCCAGCTGATCACGCTCACCCCGCTGGGCCGCGAACGCCTGGTCGACGCCCGGCAGCGTGCTCTCACCGTCCTGCTGGAACGTTTCTCCGCCTGGCCGGAGAAGGAGCTGGAACTGCTGGCCTCCCAGCTCACCCGGTTCAACCAGGTGCTGCGCGGCGAATAGGCCGCACGCCGGACGAACGCGAAAGCCCGCTGTCCACAGGTCTGGACAGCGGGCTTTCCCGCTTCTGATGCAGATCCAGCTGCGAAACCGTTCAGCCCGCCCGTCGACCCGGCGGTCAGGCCGTAGGCACGTCCGCCCAACGACCCGGCGACCCGGCGACCCGGCGACCCGCCCGACGACCCGGCCGTCCGCCCGTCGACCCGGCCGTCCGCCCGTCGACCCGGCGGTCAGGCCGTCTTCGCCCGGTACACGTCGTAGACCCCTTCGACCCGGCGCAGCGTCCGCAGCAGCTGTGGAAGGCCCGCCAGGTCGGACAGCGTGATCGTGTACGTCTGCCGCACCCGCATCTCGCGCGGCGCGCAGATCGACGCCGAGTTGATGTCCGCGCCGGCCGCGTCGATGGCTGAGGTCACGTCGGCGAGCAGGCGGGGGCGGTCGAGCGCTTCAAGCTGCACGGTGACCCGGTAGCCCGGCTCCGCCGCCGCCTGGTCCCGCTCCGGCCATTCCGCGGCGACCATCGTGCGGCCGGCCGCCCGCATCTGGACGATGTTCGCGCAGTCGGCCCGGTGGACCGCCACCGCGCCGCCGCGGATGGGCAGGGCGGCCAGTTCGTCGGGCGGGACCGGCGTACAGCAGCGGGCCAGCCGGATCACCGCGTCCGGGATTTCGGGGACGTTCACCGGGATCCGCGCGGCCCGCGGGCGCGGCGTCGACTGGTCAGCGGCCGGCGGCAGGACCACGGCGGGTTCGGCCGCCACCGCTTCGTCGCCGGCGTGCTCGATGAACCACTTCTCGATGGCGACCCGGGCCAGCGGGCTGCGGACGAAGGACAGCCACTCGCGGGACGGCCCCTGCGCGGGTGCGCCCGCGACCGGTTTCGCGGTGATGATCGAGACGGTCTCGCCGTCGGCGAGGATTGACGACAGTGCGACCAGGCGCCCGTTGAGTTGGGCGCCGATACATCGGTTCCCGGTCTGCTCGTCGATCGCGTACGCGGCGTCCACACACGTCGAACCGGCGGGCAGGGTGAGCGCGCCGACCCCGGGGGTGAAGACCGTCAGTTCGCGGTCCACCGAGAGGTCGGCGGTCAGCGAGGACCAGAACTCCTCGGCGTCGGGGGTGCCGCCCTGCCACTCCAGGAGCCTGCGCAGCCAGCCCAGTTGCGATCCCGAATCGCCGCCCACCGCCTCCTCGCCCTCGAGCTGCCCGGGGATCTTCTCCGCCGTGTGGGCGACCACGCCGCACTCGGCGATGCGGTGCATGCGGCGGGTGCGGATCAGCACCTCGGCCACTTCCCCGCCGGGGAGGGAGAGTTCCGTGTGCAGCGACTGGTAGAGGTTGAACTTCGGTGTCGCGATGAAGTCCTTGAAGCCGCCGGGCATCGGCGACCAGTGGGTGTGCAGCACACCGAGCGCGCCGTAGCAGTCGGTGTCCTCGTCCACGACGACCATCACGCGGGCCAGGTCGAACGGGCCGGCCAAGTCCACCCCCCGGCGCTGCAGAACCCTGTTCGCCGAGACGTGGTGGCGGATCCGGGTGGTGACCTCGGCGTTGATGCCGGCACTGCGCAGCGCGCCGCCGACAGCGTCGGTGAAGTCGGCGAGGGCCGCGTCGCGCAGGTCGGCCCGCTCGGTGACGGTGTGCGCGGTGGCCGCGTGCTGCTCGGGTTCGAGGGTCGCGAAGACGATGTCTTCGAGCTCGGTCTTGACCACGTGCAGGCCGAGGCGTTCGGCGAGCGGGATGAAGACGTCCCGGGTCACTTCGGCCGTACGGATCTGGCTGGCCCGCCGTTTGTGGCGGATGGTGCGCATGTTGTGCAGCCGGTCGGCCAGTTTGATCACGGTGACCCGGACGTCCCGTCCGGTGGCCACGATGATCTTGCGGATGGTCTCGGCCTCCGCGGCGTCACCGAGGTCGACCGTCTCCAGTTTGGTGACGCCGTCGACCAGGTAGGCCACATCGCCGCCGAAGCGCTCGTGGACTTCGGCGAGGGTCAGCTCGGTGTCCTCGACCGTGTCGTGCAGCAGGGCGGCGACCAGCGTGGTGGTGTCCGCGCCGAGGTCGGCGAGCAGCGTGGCCACCGCGATGGGGTGGGTGATGTACGCCTCGCCGCTCTTGCGCATCTGGCCGCGGTGCGAGAGCTCCGCCACCGCGTAGGCCTGCTGCAGAAGGTCGAAGTCGGCTTTGGGGTGGTGGGTCCGGTGCACCTGGACGAGCGGCCCGATGGCGTCGTGGGTGCCGCGCCTGCGGTGTCCGGACAGGCCTGAGGTGATGAAGGTGACCGCGGCCAGACTGAAGCGCTGCCCGGAGCGGCGCAGCGCGCGCCCGGAGAAAGTCGTGCCCGGCACATGCCGGGCGCCGCCCGGCCGGACTGCGTCGGGACGGCCCGCGGGAGGGCCCGTCGCCTCGCCGGGGACGGTGTCCTGGGGCACCTGGTCCTCGACGGTCCGGGGTTCGTACTTCGTGGAACGGGTCAGACCGCGGTCGGGCACGCCCGCGCCGGCGGGCGGGTTGAGTCCGCCGATCGTCATGAGGCACCTCCGGCAGCCAGCACCGGAGCGGACCTGGGGGAGCCCCGGTGATTCATGCTACCGACAACACCACGGACCGTGTCCGCGTGATGTCGCTCACCGCAAAGCATCACCCTCAAGGGTGAAAACGGCGATGTGTGATCGTACTCCGGACTCCGGGGTGCTGTTCCCCACAGCGGTTCCGGCCGGGGCCGTTCCGCCGTGGGGTCCGTCACTGTCAGGTCGTCACTGTCCGTATTCGTCCAGCATTCTGGCGAGCAGTTTCGCGTGCGGAAGCGCGTCGTCGAGGTTCTCCGGCAGCGGCGCCTCGCCGAACAGGTCGCGGCGCAGCGCGACGCGGGCCATCACCACGCCCTGCCGCAGCGCGGAGTACAGCAGGAAGTAGTCCATGTTCCGAGGCGCGTACCCGGTGAGTTCCGTGTACTGCGCGACGACCTCGTCGCGGTTCATGAAGGCGGGGATGCCTGGGAGCTTGTAACGCTCGGCGATGTCCTGGAAGAAGTCGTGAATGAAGATCATCCAGGACAGGTCGAGTTCCCGGGGCCCGGTGGTGGCCATCTCCCAGTCCAGCACCGCGGTGGGCGTGAAGTCCTCGTAGAGGACGTTGCCGATCCGGGCGTCGCCCCAGCTGATGAAGTCGTCTTCCAGGTCGGCCGGGAAGTGCTCTTCCAGCACGGCGAAGGCGCGTTCGATGACAGGGACGGTGCGCCCCTCGATGCCCCAGTCGTAGTAGGCCCGCAGGTCGGTGAGGTGGCGGCGCAGCGCGGTGTCCCCCGGCACGTCCAGGCGCAGGAAGTCGAGCTCGCCGTCGGCCGTGGTGATGCCGTGGATCTTCGCCACGACCTCCACGGACGCCCGCTGGAGCCGGCGCTGGTCCTCAGGTGAAGCCTTGAGCAGCCAGCTGTCGATCGTGTACGGGAGGACGTCCGGCGGGGCGGCGCCGTCGACGCGGGCCATCACGAAGAACGGGGCGCCGAGCGGCTCCTCCGCGTCTTCGGCCCACAGCACCTGCGGGACGGGGACGTCGGCCCTGTCCCCCACCAGGCGCATGATCCTGGCCTGCCTGGCCATGTCGTAGGTCGGGAAGACGGGTTTGGCGTCCAGGGCGGGGCGCATGCGCATGACGCAGCGCTCACGGCGCCGGACCACGCCTTCCGCGTCCGTGGTTTGTTCGTTCCACTCGACGTCGAACAGCAGCGTCTCGCTGGACATGCCGTTTCCGGACGGGGTGGTCAGTTCGGAGACCCCGGGGTCGGCCCCCGCAGGCAGGTGCCCGGCCAGCCAGGCGGTGATCTTCCCCTGGATCTCGGCCGCGTCCCGGGTGCTGGTCTGCGGGCGGACCATGGCCTCCGGGCTGCTGGGAGCTGCACTGCCCCCCGTTTCGACCTCGGACTTGTCGACGGCGTCGGACACGGTTTCCCCCTCCAGGCCCCGGTGCGGATCCGCACCGGAAAGTGCAACGCGTTCTATCACGGTCGACACGTGCCCTCAAGGGGCAAAGCCCGTACCGGGCCTGTGATCATCACGGCACCGGCGGCCCCGCCAAAACCTCGACGGTGACTGTGGCCGGAATCCGACGACGTACCCTGGTAGGCACTGCCGGTCGTCCCCGGCGCGCGGAGAACCTGAGCGCGCGGACGTCGGCCACGAGCATCGACAAGGGCATCGAGAAGTGTCGCCACGGGCGCGCACGTTCCCCGGAGGCGACATGAGCAGCACCGCACCGACGGTCCGGACAGACCTGTGGAGGACCGGCCGACGGCCACGCTGGTGGACTGAGCTGCTGCTGATCGCGGGGCTCTACGCGGCGTACAGCGGCTCCCGGATGATCGTCCGCGGTGACGTGGCCGACGCGACGCACAACGCCGCGCGGATACTCCACTTGGAGAAGCTGACCGGGCTGCACCCGGAGACCTGGCTCAACCGGATCATCACCGACCACGCTGTGCTCGGCGTGCCGCTGGACTACGCGTACGCGACCCTGCACTACGTGGTGACGCCGGTGGTGCTGGTGTGGCTGTGGCGGACCAGCGGGGAGACCTACCGGCGGGCGCGCACCACCCTCGCCGTCGCGACGATCATCGGACTCGCCGGTTTCATGCTCTTCCCGACCGCGCCGCCGCGGATGCTGGACGGTTTCACCGACACCATGGCGCAGTTCGCCCACTACGGCTGGTGGGGTGCTGAGGCCAGCGCGCCGCGCGGCCTGGGGCACCTGACCAACCAGTACGCGGCGATGCCGTCGCTGCACGTGGGCTGGGCCGCCTGGTGCGGCTGGCAGCTGTGGCTGCACGGGCAGCACCGGTGGACGCGGGCGGCCGGGGTGCTCTACCCCCTGCTGATCATCGTCGTGGTGCTCGGCACCGCGAACCACTACCTCGCCGACGTGCTGGCCGGGCTCGCCGTGATGGCGGCGGGCGCGGCCCTGTCGCCATTGGTGCTGCGCGGCACCGACCGCCTGCGCGGCCGGCACGACGGGGGCACCGCCGCGGCCGCCCGTATCCCGGCGCAGGCCGGCCGGCGGGTCGACCCCGCACAGTCGGTGGGTAAGGGCGGCTGACGCCGCCCGTCACGCATCAGGCGGCGACCTCGTCGCCGACCTTGGCGTTCAGCTCCTGGACCGCGGCCGGCAACTCGTCGAGCCCGTTCAGCCGCAGGTCGGCGATGGCCCGCAGGACCGGGTCGTCGGCGACGAGATAGCCCCAGGGGCCGCGCCTGACGTGCGCGGTGCGCAGGCCGCTCGCGTGGGCCGGGGCGATGTCGTTGTCCAGCCGGTCCCCGACGTAGAGGATCTCCCGGGCCGGGTACGGGCACTCGTGCGCCAGCCGTTGGAAGAACTCCCGCTCAGGCTTGACCAGGCCCCAGTCGTCCGACGTCGCGATCAGGTCCACACCCAGGTCGAGCCCGCGCAGCAGGCGTCCCGCGTTCGTGGTCTGGTTGCCGACCACACCCAGCCACACACCCTGGTCGCGCAGTGTCTTGAGACAGTCGCGCACATCCGGGTAGAGGTCGTCCTCGCCGAACCATTCGGGCCGCCCCGAAGCCGTCCTGGCGGCCCGCTCGACGGCCAGGTCGAAGCCGGGACGGAACGCCTGGAACACCTCCAGGTAGTCACGTCCCCGGGCGAGCGTCTGCCCGAAGACCGCGGCGAAGGTGTGCCGGGGCACCCCGAGCCAGTCGGCCCAGGTGCCGTACTCGCGGGTCTCGTCGACCAGGGTCTCGCCCACATCGAAGACCACAGCGCTGATTCTCATGACTCCTGCTCCTACCCTCGATGGCCGCACATTCCGTGCTATCTCCACCGGTTCCCATGTGACGCTATCGCTCATCGCCGTTCCTCCTGTTGCCTGGTACGCACTCACTTTCCCCCTGCCTCAGTCCCGCTGCCGACGCCACCGCCCGGCCACCTCACCTGGCCCCGGCCGCGGTCAGCGACCGCAGGCGCTCGTCCAGACCGCGCACTATCGCCGTGTCCGCCCAGGTGTCCATCCGCCTGCGCACTTCATTGACCCGCTCGAAACCCGTGGCGTAACGCTGCCGCTCAAGTTCGTCGAGCGACCGGTCCAGATCGACGCAAGCCCCTTCGAGCTCGCCGTCCGACACGGCCGCCGCCGCGAGGTCCGCGTACACCACCGCGCGCTGCTTCCCGGCCTTCGCCGGCAGTTGGGCGAGCATGCCCTCCAGGGTGACCCTGGCCTGCGCACCCCGCCCGGCGGCGACCAGTGCGCCGCCGCGGAATCCGGCGAGCCTGGCGACCGAGAACCAGTCGAACCAGGCGGGTGAGGACCCCGTCCACGAGCCGGTCTCCCCGTTGCTGAGCGTCTGCGCCGACCGGTCGAGCAGTGCGAACGCCGCCTCCGGGTTCCCGAGGCGGCCCTCCGCCTCAGCCGCGATGGCGTCCAGCCAGGCGGTCAGGATCGAGGGCACCCCGTTTCTAGCGCGTTCGCGGGCGGCCTCCAGGGCACCCCTGGCCTCGTCCGCCCGGCCCGCCCAGGCCGGCGGGAAGGCCGCGTGCCCGAGTACGGCGGCGGCCAGCGCGTCGTCCCCGGCCGCGTCGGCGGCGTCCAAGGCGAGGCACTGCCAGGAACGGGACTGCGCTTCGCCTTGTCTCAGGTCGAAGAAGGACAGCCGGAAGGCGAGCAGAGCCGTCTCGGCCACCGCCGGGGCCAGCCTGCGGTAGGCGGTACGCCCGATCAGCGCGGCGCCCGTCCGGGCATGCCAGGCGACCTGGGGCAGCAGCGTCTCCGGGGTCTGGGTCCAGTACTGCTGGCGCAGTGCGGCGGTGGCCTTCACGTAGTCCGCCGGATCGGGGGACACGTTGCGGCCGTCGAGCGGCACACCGGCGGCCGCGGCGACCGGGCCGGCCGCGGCCAGCCCTGCCACCGCGGCGCCGGCGAGGAAAGTTCGTCGTTGCACTGCGTCCTCCATACGCGTTGAGGTCATCAGCGCACAACCGCCCGACTCGACGAAACTGTTCACGACCCCGGGTCCGTGTCCACCCGTCCGGTGCCGCTGCTGCCCCCGTCCTGTCCGGTGTCCGCCGACGGTGACCGCTGGGAAAACTGCGGGCGGGGCGGGGGCCGGTATCGGGAGAGACCTGCTCTGATCAGGATCCTGACCTAGCGTCACCAATGGCGCTACGCGTAACCCGTCCGGTGCCACCAGAAGTCCTCAAGCCGTCCTTCGCACGTCCGGAGCACCCCGGTCGGATGTCCCCCGTACGAGTGAGCTGGCCGGTACGCGTCCTACAGATGTCCCGTCCGGGACCTCGTCACAGGGTGTGTGACTTTGGTTGCATCGTCATCGCAGGGCAACACGGAGCTGAACGCCAGACGAACACAGCGTGAGCCCGGGTTCCGTGCGGCACACAGCAGGCGCACGGAAAGCACACAGCAAGACCGCCACTGACGCTTTCGTCGCTTTCCAGGACGCAGCCGGGGACGATCCGAGGAATCCGAGGAAGAGGGGAAGGACCCCATCGTGAACGCCGATTTGAACCGGACGATGACCGCGGTCGTGCCGCAGAACGCGCTCCGCAACCCGCATGCGCCCCGCCTGGTCGCAGCCGGCGAGACGTTCGATGTGATCGAGGTGGAGGACCGCCTCGGCTACGAGGCCCTGGGCGCGCTCCGGGCCCACGGGGTACCGGTCGGCCCGGTGATCTCCGACCGGCGCTACCGGCGGATCGGCTTCCTCGTCCCACCCGCCCCGGTGACCGGCATGTCCGCCCGGGACCGCCGGGTCGGCCCCCGCCACCACGGGCGCGGCGCCTGGATCACCGTGCCGCCCAACGACTCCCTCGACGGCCCGCTGGTGTGGCTGGTCCCCCCGGACCGCGACAACAGGCTGACGTCCCTGCGCCACGTCCACGCGGCCATCGCCGAGGCCGCCGGAACCCTCGCCGAGGTGCGCCCCCAGGTCTGCTGACGCGGACCTCCCCACAGGCAGTACCGGTCGGGGAGACCTGACATCCACACGAGCGGCTCCCCCAAAACTGCTCGACCCCGGCCGGTATTGGCACTTCACCCTCCGTTGAGGGCTTCCCCCGCACTCCCGGGCAGTGACAATGGACTGATCCACCCGACAGTCCCCCACCGCCCGGGAGTGCGCCATGTCCGCAAAGCCGTCAGAGTCCGCAGCGACCCGGCGGGTGCGTCCGGTCCAGTTGAAGTTCGACCCGGAACTGCCCGGCCAGGGACCTGAGCACTTCTTCGACCTGGAGGAGATCGCGGACCCGGGTGAGCAGCTGGCGCGGGCCACCCAGCTGGCCGAAGCCTTCCGGGCGGCGGCCGACAAGGCCGTGGACTACCAGGCGACCGCCGTGGCCAGACTGGCCGACCCACGCCGCTTCGACCGCCTCCCCACCACTGAACTCGCCCAGCGCACCGGCTGGAGCGAGGCCTACACCGAGAAGATGGTCGAGCACGGGCGGAAACTGCTCGCGGACGAGGTCCACTGAAGGGTCCGGTCAGGCACTGACGTCGGACTCATCCGCACCCGGTATTTCACGCTTGCGTTCACATCCCTACCCCGTCCGCGTTCGATGGTGCGACCGCCTGGTTTTCCTGCACGCTACCTGCGCCGATCCGCACGCGGGACCGGGACAGTTGCTCCAGCACCGCCTGGTTCGCCTCCCAGCCGTCCGGGAAACTCACCGGGACGCCCAGGTGCACCGGGTCCGCTGAGGGGTGGGCGTCCAGGAGTTCCGGGATTCCGGCGCGGCCGACCACGATGCAGGCGTGCCTGTGCCGGGAGGCAAGCACGCACAACCGCCCCGTCTCCAAGTGGAAAGCGGTGGCGTCGCGCCGTCCGGACAGCGGGTGGAGGACCACGGTGACGTCGAACTCCCGCCCCTGGAGGCGGTTCGCGGTGTCCACGGTGATGTCCTCCGCCCCGGGCACGTCCTCCCGGAGTCCTCTCAGGGCCGCCTGGACGCGGGAGCGCTGTTCCCTGTGCACAACACCGACCGCGATCCGGGAGGCGTCCAGCGCCGCACTCCCCCGTTCGCTGACGGCCGTGCCCTGTCGTTGCAGCAACCGGGCCGCGACCGTCGCGACTGCCAGGACCGTCTCTTCATCCGCCGGGAGCGTGAACCGGGCCGGCAGTTCGAGGTGACCCCAGCCGGTCTCCGCGGCGAGGTCGGTGACCCGGTCGTAGGGATCCCCACCGGAGGGCCGGGCGAAGGAAAGACTGCGGTCTTCGTACGAGGTACCCGCGCGGAACGGCGTGAACGGGTAGAAAGCCGTGGAGACCAGCGGCGCGGCGGTGGCCGGAAGCCGCCAGGACACTGGCAGCCGGTGGACCGGGAGGTCCGGATTGTGCCGCCGCAACACGACGACCGCGCTCTGCGAGGGGTCGTACGAAAGGCCGTGCCAGTGCGCGACCTCGACGGTGGCGAAGGGGTCCAGCTGGCCCGGGTCCCCGACGAACAACGCCCGTTCGAACAGTGGCGCGACGAGCATCAGGGCGTCGGAGCGCATCTGGTAGGCCTCGTCCACGATCGCCCACGGCCAGCTGCGTTCCTTCACCGTGGCCCACTTCGCCGCCGTGGCGACGATGACCGCGCAGGCTTCGAGGGCGTCCGGCTTCTCCGCGTTGAGGATTCCGGCCTGGAGCAGCGCGACCGCAGGGGTGTGTCCAGTCGCGGACAGCCGTCCGATCAGCAGGCCCGGATGTTTTTCGGCCATCCGCTCGAGCAGGTCGTCGACCTGGTTGTTCGTCTGGGCGACGACCATCAGCCGGTCGCCGCGCCCGGCGATCTCCCCGGCCGCCCGGACCACCAACGTGGACTTCCCCGCACCGGGCGGCGAGTCGACGACCACTCCGCGGTGCTTTCCGGACACCAGGTCGGCCAGGACCGCGTCGGTGACCAGGCCGGCCTCATGCGCCGGATTGAAGGAACTCATGCCCAGGACTCCGTCGCGTCGCGCCTTTCCTCTTCCGTGGTCGGCTCCACCGGCGGACCGCCGTGTGTCCACGGGGTGTCCTCCACTTCGGGCCACACCGGACCGCCCCGGAAGTCCGCGGACAACGAGGTCCAGCACAGGACTTCGCCGACTTCGGGCACGCTGCCCTCCTTGGGTTTCTTCGCGCCGCCCATGCCGCCGGTCAGTTCGAGGGTCACAGCGGCACCGTCGATGTCGACCAACCGCGCCTTGGCGTCCGGGCGTTCGACACAGGAGAGGGTCGTCCCGGGCAGCATCACCGGGCTGTCCTGGGTACGGATGACCAGAAGCGGACGCGGACGCGTCGACTTCTTGCCCGGTTCGAGCACCGTGCGGTCCGCTTCGACCATCGTGACCGGGCCGCGGAACGCCTCGCCACCCAACCGGACTTCGGCCATCAGCAGCGGGTCGTCCCGTACTTCCTCGACCATCAGACGTTCGGCGGCCCGCTCGCGGGCGTTCAGCTGCGCCGCGGCGGCGACGGCCTGCGGCACCCTGGGCTGCGGCCGGGAATCAGGCTCGGCCAGGCCGACGGTGAAGAAGCTGTAGGACGTACGGTCGGACTCCCAGCGTCCGGCCACAGAGGCCCCCGCCGGGAGTTCACGCAGGAGGTCGAGGCCGCGCCACATGCGCCGCCAGGTCGGCATCAGCTCGGCGCGCAGTATGTCGGAGAGAGCCGATTCGGCTTTTTCCCGCGCGCCTGAGTCCTCCGCCTTCCGGGCCTTGTCGAAGTCGGCGACCAGCGGTGCCAGTCTTTCGTCGAACTCCGGATCGGTGGCCGGACCCGCGCTCGGTTCACTCTCGGCCCCGGCAGCCGCCTGCGCGCCGGTCAACCCCGGTGCCGGGTCGATCCAGCCGGACAGTGCGGCCAGGTCGCCGTCCTCCACCGAGCTCTGCCCGGTGGTCCAGGTCTGCGTCAGTAGTTCGGTTATGGCCAGGAGGACCGAGGACCCGGGCGTACGGGTCCGCTCGGCGAGGTAGGTGCACCAACGGCCGAGGAGCGGCACGGATTCGGCGACCGCGTACTCGCCCTCGGTCTTCCGGAACCGGGTGGACCGGCCCAGCAGCCGCAGGTAGTCGATGCCGCTGTGGCTGGGCACGAGGATCTGCGGCGCGTCCAGCGACCGCTCGTACGCTTCGGCGTCCTTGCGGCGGGGCTCGACCGTCTCGGTGTCCGCCGCGGGGGAGGTCAGGTGCGGCAGCAGGATGTCCGCGAGGCCGGCCGCGTACGCGAACCGCATTCCGCGGTCGCGGGGCTGCGGGACTATCAGCAGCTGTGGACCGTCGAGGTGCGTGCCCACGAGCGCGGCGAGCGGGGCGAAGGCCTCACCGGCCAGGGCGTACGGGACGAAGACCAGCGGCCGGTCGGACAGATGGCGGTGTCGTACGGTCGCCTTGGGCTGGGCCCAGCCGGTCTTCGCCGCCCGCAGGCGGGCGAGGCTTTGCATGGTGCTCACGGCTGTCCCAGGACCTCACGTCGCAGTTCTTCGGCCCGGCGCAGCAGGCGCGCCGTCTCCTCTTCGCCCGGCGCGGGCGCGCGACGTCCGTCGGCCAGGTCGAGGGCCGCGTCGACGCGGTCGAGGCCCCCGAGTGCGCCGCGGACGTTGGTGCCGAGCGCGCCGACGGTCCCGCCGCCGGCGCAGCCCCTGGCCTCCGCGCGGCAGTGCAGGGCGAGTTCGCACGCGGCGAGGCAGTCCGGGACGTACGCGGCGGGGACCTGGGCGACGGCCTCGTGGACCGCTTCGACGTCGAAGCTCAAGCCCTCGGGGAGGTCGGCGAGCAGCAGGTCGACACCGGCCATCCGGGCCAGCCGCCTGCGGTTGACCGCGAGTTGCCTGCGCACGTCGATGAGTGCGGCGGTGGGCCGGTTGGAGAAGTCCTGCGGGCAGACCAGGACGATGTCGGTGGCGACGGTGCCGTCGGGCAGGCCGAGGTCGCGGGCGAGGTCCTGGAGAGCCAGGACGTACACGGCGGCCTGTCCGGCCGCGGCGGCGAGTTTGCCGGGGTCGGCCTGCCCGTCGATGATCGCGAAGGATTTGATCTCGACGATGTGGAGCCGGCCGTCGATCCGGCAGGCGAGGGCGTCCGGTTCCAGGTAGGCACGGTGTCCGGCGACGTCGATCGGAAGCATGGGGTGGTCGAGGATCGCGCAGTCGCCCGTGGCGAGGAGTCTTCTCGTACGGCCGACCCGTTCTTCACGGGTGAGCCTGTCCCCGTCGCGGTCGCCGCCGACCTCTTCGTAGCGCCCCTCGTCGAGGTCGGCGCCGAGCTTGTCGGCCAGCAACTCGCGCAGCCCGGCCCCGTTGTCGGCCTTGACCTGCTTCTCGAAGAAGTGGCCGCGGGCGATCGCGAACGGCGACTGCCCGTAGCGGGCCGGGTTGCCGAGCTTCTGGGCCAGCGCGGTCTTGTCGATCCCGGCCGCGTCGAGCACGCCGCGGCGGGCGCAGCCGGGGTTGGCGGCGAGTGCCGCGACGGTGCGGGCGGTGTGGTTGCGGGCGGGGAGTGTGCCGCGCAGGAGGTCCAGCCTGGAGCCGGTGTCGGTGGTGCTCATGGTGTGTTCGGCTACTCCTGCGGCTGACGACTGCGTGGTCCCGACCCAGTGTGACGGACGGGACTGACATCAGGCCGTCTGGAAACGCTCAGCGTCTGCCGTCCTCCTCGCCGGAGCGCAGTTGCCTGCGGTCGTCGCCGCGGCTGACCCTGGCCCGGGGCACGCCCCGGCCGGCGGCCGGGCGGTCGGCCTGCGGTTCGGACGGCTTCTCCGCGCCGCCGCGCCACAGCTCAAGGGACTCGTCCAGGCGTTTCACACACGGGGCGTTGCCCCACTGGTGCAGCTTGCCGCGGACGATGACGATCCTCGCCATCGCGGTGGAATACCACTGCTGGGTGAGGGTGTCGAGGGCGCGGGACAGCATTCCGCAGGCTTCGTCCAGGTCGTTGCCGACATAGGCGACGTCGGCCAGGTCGGCGAAGATCACCGCGCGTTGTTTGACCGCCAGGGCGGGTAGATCGGCCATCGCGTCGTTGAGGGCGTCCCTGGCCCGGTCGGGGCGGCCCGCCGCCAGCTCGGCCGCACCGCGGAAACCCCAGAGCCTGGCTCCGTCGTAGAAGTCCATCCACACGGGTTTGGGCTGGTCCCCCGGGTGCTGGCCGAGGCCCTCGGCCAGGTCGATCAGGCGCAGCGCGTCATCGGGGTGGCCCGCGCGGGTCTCGATCTCGGCGTGGACCGCCATCAGCCAGGAGCGCATCTGCGACGGCGCGTCGTACTGCTCGGCCATCCGCCGGGCCACCTGGATCAGCCCTTCGGCCTCGGCGTAGTTGTCGCTGAAGCCCGGGATGAACGACTGGTGCGCCCGCACCGCGATGGCCAGCATGGCGTCCTGGGCCTCGACCGCCGCCTCCCAGGCGAAGTTGTAGTACTCGTGTGCGACCTGCTCTTTGGCCATGTCGAAGAACGCGATGCGCCCCGCGAGCATCGCGGCCTCGGCCACCGACGCCGCGACGATCCGCCGCGCACGGGCGGGGCCCGGTGCCCGCATGAGCAGTTGGCCCATCCGGATGTGCTCGCGCACCGGCTGGAAGGTCATCATTGCGGGCGCCACCCAGTACATCTGCCGGTAGGTCGCGGTCAGTTGGCCGTACTGCTCGGCGACCACGGTGCCCAGGCGCCCGCTCACGCCGGGCCCGTCCGACGGCATGTCGATCGTCGGCCAGCGCCCGTCGTCGTCGCCCAGACCGCCGATGAGCCGCGAAGTGGCGGCGTGCGGGTCGCGGCGGGCCCGGTGGACTGCCGGGGTCGCCGGCACCGGCCGGTCCAGCATGCGCGGGTCGCCGGGGAGGATCAGCCCGGACTGGGCCGGTCCGGGCAGCGGCTGCCGCGCCGACTCCGGAAAGATGCCGGGGGCCCGTTCCGGGTGTCCCCTGCGGGGCGGGAGCGGAAGCGTGGTGCCCGGCCCGACCACCCGGGCGGGGGCGGGGAATCCGGGCAGCAGCGCGTCAGGTCCGTCGGCGTCCCTGTCGGGGTGCCCGGGGGCTGTACGCGGGTCGAACCCGGCGCGGCCGAAGGTGGCACGGTCGAAGTCGGCACTGTGGTGACCGGTGCCGATGTGACCGGCCCGGTCGAAGTCGGCACCGTCGCGGTTCAGGTGGTCGTCGTAGTCGTGCCCGTCCGGCGTCCCCGGGGTGTCCGACGGCCAGGGCAGTGGCCGCGGCACCGGCCGTCGGCCGTTGCCGCCCGCGCCGCCGACCGGTCCCCGGGTGCCGCCGGGGCCGCGCCCGGCCTGACCGTGTCCGGTGTTGTCCGGCTGCCGGTGGCGGACCTTCGCTCTGGGGATCTCGGCGGCGCCGTGCAACGGCCCGTTGCCCTGGTTGCCGCCGGGCCCGCGCGACGGCGCTCCGGAGTCGGGCCGGTGCGCACGCTCCCCGCCGAACTGGCCGAAGCCGTCGTCGGGGTGCTGACCGGGGTATTCATCGTCGTACGCGTCGCGGCCACGGACGACAGTGCCGCTGATCCCGTGGTCCGCCGGAGCGCCCTCAAGGCCGATGTCGTCCAGGACGGTCAGGTCCCACGGTGGCGTGAAACCGAGGTCGTCCAGCTGACGGCCGAAGAGTTCCTGAAGGACGCGCTGGTAGTCGGGCGTCGGCCACGGGGGGTCGGCGCTCTCCCAGCGGCGCACCTGGCGCACGCTGACCGCGAGCCGTAACCCGCATTCCCGGGCCTTCTCCTCGAAAGCGTCGGCGAGCTGCTGCTGGGAGACCCAGCCGTATGCGTGCCGCAGTGCTTTCAGTCGGACATTTCCCGATGCGGAGCCGGCACCCTGCCGCATGGCCATCGGCGTCCTCCCCGGCAGACTCGTTGGTTTCACTCTTACAGATGTGGACTGTGCGGGCCGTGATCCTGACGGTACCCGCCGCAGGGGCCCGTTGGGGACCTCTTGCGGGATGTCCCTCTTTCGATGTCCTCCCCGTGTCCTCACCCGCGTCCTGTCCGCGGCCTCCCGCCGCCGCAAGCCCGCAGGCGGCACGCACAACCAACCGGATCAACGTCCGATCCGCCCGTTCCGCCCCTCTTGGGCAATCGTCGGGACTCGGTTTCCGGATCCCCGGCCGATCCTGGTAATGTCTCTTCCGCAAGCGCACGACACCGCAAGGTGCCGCACGCCAGCACGCGCCGCTAGCTCAGTTGGTTAGAGCAGCTGACTCTTAATCAGCGGGTCCGGGGTTCGAGTCCCTGGCGGCGCACAGTAGAGAACCGGCCTTCCTGACACATTTCAGGGAGGCCGGTTCTTTTTGCCGTCAGGACGCGTCAGGAACGCATCCCCAGCGAGGCGGCCCCGGCGGTGCCGGCCGGCTCAGAGCCGCAACGATTCCACCGCCCGCCGCAACCCCGCGGACAGCACCCGGGGGTCCGGCGGCGTGCGGGTGAAGTAGTCGGTCATCAGCCCCAGGAGCATGGCGACCAGGATGCGGCCGTCCAGCGCCGGGTCCGCGACCCCCCGGGCCGCGGCGATGAGTTCGCCGACCTTCCAGAACTCGGCCGCCCCCAGGCTCATGAGGGCCATCAGCTGCGGGTCGCGGGCGCCTTCGAGGTCGAGTTCCATCCGGGCGAGATGGACCTCCCGGCCGTCCTCAAGCCAGACCCGGAACCGGTTCGCGAGGTCCTCGTAGTCGGGTGCGTCAGCGGTGCCCACAAGCGCCATGAGCAACGTGTGGACCATCGCCGAGACGGCCTCCTTGTCGCGTTCGGCGGCCCGTTCGACCATGGCCGCGATCAGCTGCCGCCGGTCCTTGAAGTAGTACGTGACCGACCCGTGCGGCAGTCCCGCCTCCTGCTGGACGGCCCGGTGGGTGACGCCCCGCAGCCCCTGCGCGGCGGTGAGCCCGATCGCCGCGTCAAGGAGGAGGACGCGGCGGTCGGGCCGACGGGATGTCACGTCTGCGGCCTCGCTCTTGTCCTGCATAGAAGCAGCATGCACCAATCGTTAACAGTTGGCGAAGAATTCTCTACAATCGTAGAAGTCATTTCTCCAAGCGCAGGAGAGAACGCGATGTCTGCCACAACCGTCGGCTCCGCTCCCACCACAGGGTCAGGAGGGCGGGTCAACCAGAAGCTGGTCCTCCTCCTCGTCTGCGTCGCCCAGTTCGTCCTCCTGATCGACGACACGATCGTCAACGTCGCCCTTCCGCATATCGGCAAGTCCCTCGACTTCTCAACCGGCGGGCTGACCTGGGTGACCAACGCGTACTTCCTCACCTTCGGCGGTTTCCTGCTCCTGGGCGGCCGACTGGCCGACCGCCTCGGCCGGCGGCGGCTGTTCACCATCGCCCTGATCGGCTTCATCGCCGCCTCCGCGCTGTGCGGGGCCGCACCGAACGCCGAAGTCCTGATCGGCGCCCGCGCGATACAGGGCGTCGCGGGGGCGCTGCTCTCCCCCGCGGCACTGTCGATCCTGCTCGCCGTCTTCCGCGACCCGGCCGAGCGGGCGAAGGCCCTCGGCGTATGGGCCGCGCTCACCGGCGTCGGCGCGGCCACCGGCCTGCTGCTCGGCGGCACTCTGGTCGAACTGACCGACTGGCGCTGGATCTTCCTGATCAACCTGCCGATCGGGCTGCTCGCCCTCATCGCGATCCCGCGGGTGTTCCCGGCCGACGTTCCGGACGTACGGGGGAACTCCCCGGACCTGCCCGGCGCCCTCCTGGGCACATCAGCGGTGCTGCTGCTCGTCTACACGGTCGTGGAGACCGGCAACCACGCGTGGACGTCGGCCCGTACGGTCCTCGGGCTGGTCGGCGCGGCCGTCCTCGCCGCCGGGTTCGCCCTGCGCCAGCGCACCGCGGCCGACCCGCTCATCCCCCGGGCACTGCTGAAGATGCGCAGCATCCTCGGCGCCCAGCTGATGATTTTCCTGGCCTCCAGCGGGCTGTTCGCGATGTTCTTCTTCATGACGCTGTACATGCAGAACGTGCAGCACTGGGGTCCGCTGCGGACCGGGCTCTCGTTCCTGCCGTTCAGCCTCGGCATGGGTGTCGGCGCAGGCGTCTCCTCGAAGTTCCTGGAGAAGAAGTCGCCGCTCATCCCGCTGTCCGTCGGCCCGGCCGTCGCGGCGGCCGGGATGTGGCTGCTCGGCCGGCTGCACGCGGACAGCGGGTTCTGGACGGGTCTGGCCCCCGCGCTGCTGATCACCGGTGCCGGCCTCGGCTTCGCCTTCGTCGCACTGATGCAGGTGGCGACGGGCGGTGTCGGCGAGAGCGACGGCGGGCTCGCCTCGGCCATGGTGACGACCTGTCAGCAGATCGGCGCGGCAGTCAGCATCGCCGTCCTGGTGACCATCGCCACCACACACACCAAGGACCTGATGAAGTCGGGCACCAGTCCGGCGGACGCGACGGTGGGCGGCTTCAGCCGGGCCTTCGAGATCCAGACCGGGCTGATGCTCCTGGTCGCGGTGGTCGGGGTCGTGGTGGGGCTGTTCGTCCAGCGGCAACGCGCGAACGCGGCCACTGGGTAAGCAGCGCGCGAACGCGGCCACTGGGTAAGCAGCGCGCGAACGCGGCCACTGGGTAAGCAAGGCGCGGATGGCGCCACTGGGTAAGTAAGGCGGGAGTGCCGCCACTGGGTAAGCAAGGCGGGAGGGGCGCCCGGGTGGCCGCCCCTCCGGCTAATTCCGGCGTACCGTGCGGACCGGACCGCCCGGTTTCCACGTCTCGATGACCAGCTCGTCACCGTCGATGGCGGTGCGCATCACCTCGGTGACGTCGACCAGGAAGTAGTGCGAGGGCCCGGCCGGATCGCCCTCCGCGAGGTAGGCTGACTTCTCAGCGGGGTCGGTCAGCTCCACGGCCCGCCCTGAGACGCGGACGTCGCCGCCCGCCATCGCGGCGTCCGGGCCCGGGTTCGCGTGCACCGCGAATCGCGGGTCACGCCGCAGGTCGCGGGCCTTGAGCGAGCCGGGCATCATGCCGAGCAGCAGTTGCCCGTTGCGGAAGTGCGCCTCCAAACCGGTCAGCCGGGGCGATCCGTCCTTGCGGAGGGTGCCGAGGATGTGGTGCTTCTGCTTGCCGAACCGGGTCCGTACCGCCTCTTCGAGGTCAGGCTCGGCTTTGGCGAAGTCGTCCCAAGTTGTCATCCCACCATCATGCGCAGACCGCACCCTCATCGGCAGGGTCAGCCTCGGGGCGGAAGATCAGGGCACCCCCTACGGGAAACGAGTGACAAGGCGGTCACCGGTCCTCCTTGCGTAGGACTGTCCGGTCACACCCCTCGGACGATCCGCCGGACACCGCCTGGACCGTACGGTGATCACAGCCCGCCGGCGCAGACTCCGGACGGTGCGTCAACAACCTTCACGCCGGGCCCTGTCCGGCTGACCGCGGGGAGAATCACCGTGACCACGGCCATGGCCGACACGACCGGAACTCAGCCACAGGGCGCCGGTGTAGCAGCAGCCGCCCGCCAGCTCACCAAGGCGTACGGGGACGGCGAGACCAGGGTCGTCGCCCTGGACAATGTGGATGTGGAGATCGGCCGCGGCCAGTTCACCGCCATCATGGGCCCGTCGGGCTCCGGCAAGTCCACGCTGATGCACTGCCTCGCCGGCCTGGACACCCCGTCCGCGGGGCAGGTGTGGATCGGCGACACCGAGATCACCTCGCTCAAGGACAAGCAGCTGACCCAGCTGCGCCGGGACAACATCGGGTTCATCTTCCAGGCGTTCAACCTGCTGCCGACGCTGACCGCGTACGAGAACATCACACTGCCGATGGACATCGCCGGGCGGAAGCCCGACAAGGCGTGGCTGGACACGGTCATCGACACGGTGGACCTGCGCAACCGGCTGAAGCACCGCCCGACCGAGCTGTCCGGCGGCCAGCAGCAGCGGGTGGCCTGCGCCCGGGCGCTCGCGAGCCGACCGGAGATCATCTTCGGTGACGAGCCGACCGGAAACCTCGACTCGCACTCCAGCTCCGAGGTGCTGAACTTCCTTCGCCACTCGGTCACCGAGCTCGGTCAGACGATCGTGATCGTCACGCACGACCCGACCGCGGCGTCGTACGCCGACCGTGTCCTGTTCCTGGACGACGGCCGCATCGTCGACGAGATGCTGCGCCCGACCGCCGACGCGGTGCTCGAACGCATGAAGCGTTTCGACCGCCAGCGCAAGCAGTAAGGGGCAGGTCATGCTGAGAGCCACATTTAAGAACTTCCTGGCCCACAAGGGCCGAATGGTGTTGTCCGCCCTTGCCGTGATGCTGTCGGTCGCCTTTGTCGCCGGCACCCTGGTGTTCACCGCCACGATCCAGAAGACCTTCGACGACCTGTTCAAGTCGACGGCCGCGGACGTCTCGGTCTCACCGGAATCCGAGTTCGACGCCGATCGACTCGCCCGCAACGGCCAGACCTCGACGCTGCCGGCCAGCCTGGTGCAGCAGCTCGGCACGGTCCCCGGGGTCAAGAAGGCGCACGGCGACGTCTCGGTGGAGAATCTCACCGTCGTCGACAAGAACAACAAGTCCGTCGGCCCGGCGGGCGGCGCGCCGACGATCGGCACCACCTGGTACCAGACGGACCGCAGCCCGGTGAAGCTGACGAGTGGTCACGCGCCGCAGGGCGCGAACGAGTCCGTGATCGACGCGGACACCGCCAAGAACAAGAAGGTGAAGCTGGGCGACACGCTGCGGATCATCGCCGCGCCCGGCGGCTTCGAGGTGAAGGTCGTCGGAATCGCCACCTTCACGACGACGAACCCGGGCGCCACCCTGGTGTTCCTCGACGAGTCGACAGCGGCCGGCAAACTGCTCGGCAAGCCGGACGTCGTCACCTCCGTCGCGCTGGACACCGTGCCCGGAACGACCGACGACCAGCTCAAGAAGACGGTCGCGCAGACCCTGGGCAACCCGCAGTCGTACAAGATCGAGACGAACGCGGAGGCCGCCAAGTCAGCCGCCAACTCGATCGGCCAGTTCCTGAACGTGATCAAGTACGCGTTGCTCGGCTTCGCCGCCATCGCCGTCCTGGTCGGCATCTTCCTGATCTTCAACACCTTCTCCATGCTGGTCGCCCAGCGCACCCGGGAGATCGGCCTGATGCGGGCCATCGGCGCCAGCCGCCGGGACATCAACCGGTCGGTGCTCACGGAGGCACTCCTCCTCGGTGTCGTCGGCTCCACCCTCGGCTTCGTGGGCGGCATCGGCCTGGCCCTCGGACTGAAGGCGCTGATCACGTCGTTCGGGATGAACCTCAAGGGCACCTCACTGGTGATCAACCCGAGTGCGCCGATCGCCGCGTACGTCGTCGGCATCATCGTCACCCTCCTCGCCGCGTACATCCCCGCCCGCCGGGCGAGCCGGGTCTCCCCCATGGCGGCCCTGCGTGAGGCCGGCGCCCCGGCGCACAAGTCGCTGCGGAAGCGCACGATCCTGGGCATCGTGCTCGCCCTGATCGGCGCCGTGGGCCTGATCGGCGGTGCCACCGCGGACAGCGGCGGCACCGGCGGCCAACTGCTCGGCCTGGGTGTGCTGTTCACCATGATCGCGTTCATCGTGCTCGGCCCGGTCCTGGCCCGGCTGATCGTCCCGGTCCTGTCGGCCGGCTTCCCGAAGATGTTCGGCCCGGTCGGTGTCCTCAGCCGGCAGAACGCGCTGCGCAACCCGCGTCGCACCGGTGCCACCGCCGCCGCGCTGATGATCGGCGTTTCGCTGGTCGCCGCGCTGTCGGTGGTCGCCTCCTCAATCAGCGGATCGTTCGACAAGCAGATCGAGAAGGCCTTCGGCGCGGACTTCACCGTCCAGTCGATGACCGGAGCGTTCACTCCGGAGATCGCCGACGCGGTCAAGAAGACCCCCGGTGTGGACAACGTCGTACGTGAGTACAGCGTCCTGGCGAAGATCAAGGGCGGCAACGGCAATCCGCTTGAGGAGGAAGTGTTCGGCAGCGACCCCGGTCTGGACGGTGCCATCACGACCGACTACATCAAGGGCACGGGTGACGAGGCGCTGAAGAAGAACCAGGCCATCGTCCCCGAGGACTGGGCCAAGGAGCACGGCCTGACCGTCGGCTCCGAGATCGAGGTCGCCCTCGCCGACGGCCCGACGGTCAAGGTCCCGGTGGGCGCGATCCGCAAGCAGGCCAAGGGCGCCTCGGTCGGCAACGGCAACGCGATCATGCTCAGTGCGGACACGCTGCTCAAGGCCATGCCGAACGCGCAGATCATCATCATGTTCGCCGATGCGGCCAAGGGCCAGGACGTGGCCGCGGTGGGCACCTCGATCAAGAAGTCCCTGGATCCGTTCCCGCAGGTCAAGTCCCGTGACCAGGCCGACTACAAGAAGCTGGTCAAGGACCAGATCAACGGACTGCTCTACATGATCTACGGGCTGCTCGGCCTGGCGATCATCATCGCGATCCTCGGCGTGATCAACACCCTGGCGCTCTCGGTGGTCGAACGCACCCGGGAGATCGGCCTGATGCGGGCGATCGGCTCCAGCAGGCGGCAGATCCGCCGGATGATCCGCCTGGAGTCCCTGGTCATCGCGGTGTTCGGCGCGGTCATCGGACTGGTGCTCGGCATGGCCTGGGGCATCACCGCCCAGCGGGTCCTGGCCGTCTCCGGACTGGACGTCCTGGTCATCCCGTGGGGCACGATCGCCACGGTGGCCATCGCCTCCGCGGTGGTCGGACTGCTCGCCGCGCTGATGCCGGCCCTGCGGGCGTCGCGGCTGAACATCCTGAACGCGATCGCCAGCGACGGCTGACCGGGTGGAAGAGCCCCGGTCCGCGTCCGCACCGACGCGGGCCGGGGTTTTTCAATGACCGTCCGGTTGACCGTCCGGTTGAACGTCTGGTTGACCGTCTGGTTGACCGTCTGGTTGACCGTCCGGTTGAACGTCTGACCGAACGTCAGACTGCACGTCAGGCTGAACGTCCTTGAGCGCCTGGCGGCAGGCCGAATCCGCCGCCCGGGTCGTCTCCGGAAGACGGAACTCCCGAGCCAGCGACAGGACATGCGCACACGCGGTGTCGAGGTCGACGGCGTGGCCGACCGAGACGAAGACCGGCTTGACCCCGTCCTGGGTACGCAGGACCCGCCCGACCAGGTCACCGTCGAGCAGCAGACCGCTTGCTGAACCCCGTACGACGCCTGGTTCTTCGAAGGTCCCCACAAACGCGGTCTTGCCGACGCCGATCGACGGGAGGCCGGTCAGGACCCCGAGGTGGCAGGCCAGCCCGAACCGCTTGGGGTGCGCGAGGCCCTGGCCGTCGCACACCAGCAACTCCGGGGTGATGGTGAGCAGTTCGAGGGCCTTGAGCAAAGCGGGAGCCTCCCGGAAGGCAAAAAGCCCGGGGATGTACGGGAATTGGGCCACGCCGACGACCGTCGCCGTTTCCACGATTTCCAAAGAAGCCGCATCGAGTACAACAACCGCAGCCGCCAGCCGGTCGCTGTCCTCGGCGTAGGCGACATCAAGGCCGGCCACGTATCTGACCGTCGACGGGCCCGGGCCGACGGTGTCGACCAACGGCCGCAGCCGTTCCTGCACGGCCCGCGCCTCGGTCTCGCCGGTCGGCCACGGATGCGCATCGGTGATCAGCATGGGTCTCCTTGTGTTGCAGGCGACGTTATCGAACGGGTTCCCGGTGTTGCGCAAACTCTTTACGCACTAGGCAATACCCAGGCAAATCAACACACTTCAGCAGTTTCAAACACACCTCGGCTGATGTAACCCGCAAGTAACCGAGCGGCAACCTCTCCCGGTCAAAGTAGTAAGCGACCACCCGGCACGCTGCCCGAGGAGACGCTGTGCGCGAAGACACGACAACGCTGACCGGCGCGACCCTGCCGGACGGACGGATCAGGAACGTGGTCCTGCAAGGCGGCTGCGTCAAGCAGGTGCGGCCCGTAGGTATGCCAGATCCGACCACTTCGACACTCGACCTGACCGGTTACGTATTGATGCCCGCGCCGGCTGAGCCGCATATCCACCTGGATCGGGCACTGACCTGGCAGCCGGTCGAACCGGACCGGCCCTCTGACTCAGTACGCGCCTGGCGCGCGTGGCCGGCCCACTACGGAACCCACGACCTGCGCCGCCGGGCGCGGGCCGCGCTCAACACGTTGGCCGCGCACGGGACGACCGCCGTACGCGCCCACATCGACATCGACGGCACACCGGCCGGGATCCGTGCCGTGGAGGGCCTGCGGGACCTACGCGAGGAGTTCGGCCGGACCATCGACCTCCAGATCGTCGCCGTGGCCGAGCCCGGCCTGAACGAGAAGTCAATCCTGGACGCGCTGCACGCCGGAGCCGACCTGCTCGGCGGTTCGCCGGGCCGGGCGAAAGACGTACGGGCCGAGACCCGGTCGCTGCTCCGCCTCGCCGACCGCGCCGAAGTGGGCCTGGACCTGCACCTGGACGACCAGCCCGACCCGCGGATCCTCGCCGTCGCCGACCTGGCCCGGTTGCTGCGCGCCTCCGGCTTCAGCCAGCCGGTCACCGCGAGCCACGTCAGCGGGCTCGGTTTGCTGCGCGGTCCCGCGTTGTCCCGGGTCGCCGAGCTGATCACAGCGTCCGGGATGAGCGTCATCGGCCTGCCGTCGACGCAACTGCGGCTGCACGGCCCGAACTGGCCGGCGGGGCCGCGTCAGCAGGGTGTGCCGCTGCCGGTGCGGGCGTTGCTCGCGGCGGGCATCCCGGTGGCGGCCGGGGGCGACCACCTGCGGGACTCCATGAACCCGATGGGCCGGGCCGACGCGCTGGAGACGGCCTCGCTGCTGATCACCTGCGCCGGGCTGACGGTCGATCAGGCGTACGCGGCCGTCAGTACACACGCCCGCCGGGCGATGGGACTTCCGGAGGCCGGTCTTGAGCCGGGTCTCCGGGCCGATCTGCTGGCCGTACGGGCCTCGTCGCTCGCCGAGGCGATCGCCGCGGCACCCGAGGACCGCATCGTGCTCCGCCGCGGGCGGGTGGTCAGCCGCACCACGGTTCTGCGTACGGGGTCGCCGCACCGCGCGGCGGGCCGCCGCACACCGGCGGTCCGGCGGCCGGTGCTGTCGCGCCGCCGGACGCCGGTCACAACGGCGGGCTGAGGCTCTTCAGCAAGAAGAGACCGCCCCAGGTGTCGCCCCAGTGCGCATCAGCGCACTCGGACCGACACCCGGGACGGTCCCGGATCCACTTCGGATCAGACGTTGATGCTGTTCGGGATCTGCGACGGCGTCAGGTAGTTGTAGGGCGTCTTGCGCCTCTTGTTGCGCTGGCCGATCTCGGTTTCGATCGACGCGAGCTTCTGCTTGAACACCCGGAGAGGTCCCTCGGCCTTTGTCCCGGTGAAGTCGTTGCCGTACTCGCCGAGGGCGACGTCGTGGACCTGACCGAGCGTGACCATCATGCACATCTGAAGCAACGACAGGTCGATCGGCGGCAGGTTGTCCAGCCAGTCCTGCTGACTGTGGCCCTTCCCACGGGGTTCCGGGGTGAATCCCGCGGTCGGGCAGGCCGGGGTGTACCCCATGTAGTCGGGCTGCGGGAAGTTGACCGCGGCGTGCTCCGGGCCGACGGTCCACACCGTCATGGTGAGGATCTCGATCAGGTCCTTCCGGTCCGTGATCGCGCCGGGTGTGGCACCGAAGTCACGGATCTCCCCGGTCGCGGCGACACGGCTGGACCAGCTGGTGAGAGCCGCATCGGCGCGTACTGCGGCGTCCGAGGGATAAACGCCGTCGACGAATGCCGACACCCACGCCTCGATGGCGTTCCAGACCAGCAGCCCGTCGTCCCGGTAGGGGTAGTACGGCAGGGCCTTGTTGTCCGCGGTGGCGTTCCGCCGGAGCCGGTTGGGCAGGGAATTGTCGCGGAAGGAGAAGGACGCGCGCTCCTTGGCCAGCCAGGCCTTCATGCTCGGCATATCCGTGCCGAACAGGCGGTCGAGCCAGCGGCCGGGATCGGTCAGGATCGGCGGCACGAGGCTGTTGATGAACGGCGTTCCCTCGAAGTGCCGGGCCAAGAACATCGCGACCGGGTGCTTCGCCGGGAAGCTCGCCAGCGCGGCACGCAACAGGGTGTCGGCGACCATGTGGGTGTTGGCCAGGTGCGCGATGATTTCGTGCTGGACGGTGTAGGCGACCTGGACACAGTTGCGCGCCAGCATCCAGCTGTACCCGTCAGCGGGGGTGTAGATCTCGCGGCCCGCCGGATCCTGGCCGCACTGGATCGCGAACGGTCGCGGCGCCCCGCCGTCCGGCGGAACACAGAGCGCGATCATCGGCGAGTAGGTGTACTTCGGCTTTCCGTCCTGGCTTCCGGGCACCAGGCTCGACGTGCCGGCATAGTCGACCCAGTAGACGCGGCCGGCGTTGACCGCCGTCGCGAGATTGTCACTGGCGAATTCCTTCACCGAGCGCAGATGGGCGGTCGTCAGCGGGAACTTGCCGGGGATCTTCGTCAGCCTGGTCAGCCTGGTGGGGTCGGGGCCGGCCACGAAGAAGTCGGCATACCGCTCGTTGTTTTGGAAACCGGCCGCGATGTCGGGCAGCGGAACGAGCGGCGCGCTGTAGAGCTCGCGGTAGCCGTCGAGCCGGTGCGTGACATCCCCGCCGGTCAGCGGCCCGAGGTCGGGGGCCAAGAAGTCGATCAGCGCCAGCCAGTCGTTGTTGAGCCGCCAGGTGGCGATCTGTGCGGGGGTCAGCGGGGTCGTCAGCTGCGGCTGTTTTGTGAACTTGTAGCGCCCCTCGCCCGAGACGCGGAGCACGTTGAGGCGCAGTTTTTCGCCGCCTACGACCATCTGGGTCTGAAAGGTCAGGTTCGGATCCTTGGAAAGTGTCATCAGCCCCGGGTCCGCCGCGGCGGCGGCCGACATCACCGGCGCCGCCTGAGCAGTGGTCGATGACGCGAGGAAAGTGGTCCCCGCGGCTGCGGCCGTGCCGATTTTCAGTACGGTTCTGCGATCCAGATCTGTCATGGCCATCTCCGCTTGTCGTACCTGAGCTGCCGGTCTGGGCGATCAGTACCCGCGAGTCCGGAAAATAACAACAAATCGGTATTAAGTTATAAAAAACCTACAATTTGGACATCTCTGTCACCTGGACGGCCCGGCATGACCACCGACTGGGCTAACCGGACGCAGTGGCGCCGCACTGCGCGCTCGCGCCGTTCTCATCCCGCACCGCCGCGGGAAGGAAGCGCGCGCCCGAGCCGTACGCCGCCACGGCGTCGTCTGGGTTCGACATCTTGCAGCGCTTCAGCGACAGGCACCCGCAGCCGATGCAGGAGTCCAAGCCGTCCCGCAGTCGCACCAACGCCTCGATCCGGTCGTCGAGGCGACCGCGCCAGGCCAGGGAGATCCGCGTCCAGTCCGCCTTGTTCGGCGTCCGCGACTCCGGCAGCGTGCCCAGGGCCGCGCGGATCTCGTCCAGGCTCAGGCCCACGTTCCGCGCCGCGCGGATGAACGCGAGGCGGCGCAGCACGTGGCGTTCGTAACGCCGCTGGTTCCCGGCGGTCCGGTGCGCGTGGATCAGCCCCTCGCGCTCGTAGAACCGCAGAGCGGAGGCCGCACTGCCACTGCGGTGCGAAACCTCGCTGACCGTCAGCAGGTCTGTGTCCTTCACGACTGCTCCTTCTGGAAATCTCCCCCGCGCAAGCCTTGAGTTGAACCCTAGTTCAACTTGCAGGATCGGAAACAAGCAGAACACCACCGATTCCTGGGAGTTCACACCATGCCTGTAGCCCTGATCACCGGAGCCTCCCGCGGCCTCGGTCTCGCCCTGGCCCGCGCCCTCGCCGAACGCCACTGGACGCTCGTCCTGAACGCCCGCGGCACCGAGGCCCTGAACATCGCCGCGATCTCACTCCGGAAGGAGGCCGCCGAGGTGACCGTCCTCCCCGGCGACATCTCCGACCCCGCCCACCGGGCCGAGCTCGCCAGCGCCGTCCACCGCGTCGGCCGGCTCGACCTGCTGGTCAACAACGCGGGCACGCTGGGACCGAGCCCGCTGCCGCAGGTCAACGCCATTTCGCAGGACGCGGTCGAAACGGCCTTCCGCACCAATGTGTTCGGGCCGCTCGCGCTGACCCAGTTGGTCCTGCCGCTCCTGGGCGCCAGCTCCGGGACGCTCGTCAGCGTGAGTTCGGACGCCGCCGTCGAGACGTACGAAGGGTGGGGCCTGTACGGCGCGACCAAGGCCGCCTTCGACTAGCTGATCGCCGTGCTGGCGGCTGAGCATCCGAAGCTGCGGACGTTCTCCGTCGACCCCGGCGACATGCGGACGCAGATGCACCAGGACGCCTACCCGGGCGAGGACATCTCCGACCGGCCCACTCCGGAGAGCGTCGTCCCGGCCTTCCTGCGCTTGCTCGACGCACCGCCCGCGAACGGCCGGTACCGCGCGGCCGAACTGCTGGGCCACTGAGTCACCGGACTTCCGGGTCACCGCACTACCGAGTCACCGCACTACTTGAGTTTCCGGGTCACTGAAGTTGTTGGGAGATCTGACATGACGACACTCGCCTTGCCCAGTACGCGTTTCACCCTCCCCCCCGCGCTCTCCGCCGTCGAACCGCCGGAGGTGTCAGGCACAGCCAGGGACCGGGTCCGGCTCCTGGTCGGCTCGCCCGGCGCGGTCACGCACACGTCGTTCAACCGGATCGGCGACCATCTGTGCCCCGGCGACCTCGTGGTGGTCAACACCTCGGCGACGCTGCCCGCCGCCGTGGACGCCGTGCGCGGCGACGGCCGTCCCGCGCTCATCCACTTCTCCACGGACCTGGACGACGGGACGTGGGTGGTCGAACCCCGTCCGGCGAGCGGTCCGGGTCCGTTGAGCGGCGCGTACTCCGGGGAAAACTTCACGCTGCCGGACGGTTCCGTGCTCACGCTCCGGGCGCCTTATAGAAGTTCGCCCCGACTGTGGACGACGCAGCCGTCCTTCGCCGTACCGGAGTGGCTCGGGCGGCACGGCCGGCCGATCGCGTACGACTACGTCTCCGGACGCTGGCCGCTGACGGACTATCAGACTGTGTTCGCCCGGACCGGTCCCGACGGTCGGGCCAGTGCCGAAATGCCCAGCGCTGGACGTCCGTTCACCATGGATCTGGTGCTCGACCTGATCACCCGGGGCATCGCGGTCGCCCCGATCACCCTGCACACCGGGGTTTCCTCGCTTGAGGCGCACGAGCCGCCGCAGCCGGAGCGGTTCAAGGTCCCGGCGTCCACCGCGCGTCTGGTGGCGGACACCCGGGCGGCCGGCGGCCGGGTCATCGCGGTGGGGACGACGGTAGTCCGAGCCTTGGAAAGCCCGGGTCCCGAAGGGTGGACTGAGACCGTACTCGGTCCGGACAATCCGGTCAGGAACGTCGACGGGATCGTCACCGGATGGCATGAACCGGAGGCGTCGCACCTGCTGCTGCTCGAAGCGGTCGCCGGGCCCGAGGTGGTCCAGCGGGCGTACGCCGCAGCGGTGCCGGGCGGATACCTGTGGCACGAGTTCGGGGACAGCGCGCTACTGCTGCGGTCCTGAGCCGGGCGGGCGCGTCACCGTGGAGTCACCCGTCCTGCTGAATGAGTGACGATTCCGCCCCGCAGCCGATCGGCCGTGCGAGGGTGCTGGGACGGGGTTTCCGGACGCACACGCCCCGTCCCACGGCTCATCCCATGGCTCATCCCACTGCTCAGGGGAGGGTTCACATCCAATGAGACTGCTGGTCACCGGCGGCGCCGGCTACATCGGTTCGATCACCACCGCGGTCCTGCTCGACGCGGGGCACGACGTCACGGTCCTGGACGACCTGTCGACCGGGCACCGTGAGGCGGTCCCGGTGAAGGCGCAGCTGGTCGTCGAGAACATCCGCAACTCCCACGAGGTCCTCCAGCGCGGCTTCTTCGACGGGGTGCTGCACTTCGCCGCCCGTTCGGTGGTCGCGAACTCGGTGCGCGATCCGCAGGACTTCTGGCACAACAACGTCGGCGGCACGATGGCGCTGCTCGACGCGGTCCGCGCGGCGGACGTGCGGCGGTTTGTGTTCTCGTCCACCGCCGCGACCTACGGGGAGCCGGAGCGCACGCCCATCCTGGAGACCGACCCGACCCGCCCCGGGCACGCCTACGGTGCGTCGAAGCTCGCCGTGGACCACCTGCTGTCCGCCTACGCCCCCGCATACGGGCTGGCGGCGACAAGCCTGCGCTATTTCAACGTCGCCGGGGCGTACGGAGGAACCCAAGGCCGGGTCGGTGAGCTGCACGACCCGGAAACCCACCTGATCCCGCTGGTCCTGGCCGTGGCGGCGGGCCGCCGCACGGACGTCAAGGTCTGCGGCTCCGACTGGCCGACGCCGGACGGCACGTGCGTCCGCGACTACATCCACGTGGTGGACCTGGCCAGGGCCCACCTGCTCGCGTTGGAGAAGGGCGTGCCCGGCACGCACCGGATCTGCAACCTCGGCAACGGGGTCGGGTTCTCAGTCCGGGAGGTCGTGGACGCGTGCCGCCGGGTGACCGGGCACGCCATCCCCGAGGTCGAGGCCCCGCGCCGCCCCGGTGACCCGGCGGTCCTGGTGGCGTCGGGCGCGAAGGCGCAGCGGGAGCTCGGCTGGGTCCCTGAGCGGCCGGAACTGACGGACATCATCACGGACGCGTGGGCGTTCCTGCGGCGCTGACGTTCGGGTGAGGGGTTGCGCTTACACGTGCAGCCCCTCCCCGGTGCGCCAAGCACCCGGGGACCCGGGATCATTGAGTGGTACCCGCCACAGCCCGCTCCCCGGAGGAACCCCATGCGCCGCCACCTGACCACCTTCGCCCTGGTCGCGGCGATATCGGTGACTGCGGCAGGCTGCGGGGGTGACAGCGGCGGCAAGAAGAAGGCCGACGGCCTGACTTCGGTCAGCCTCGCCCTCGACTGGACGCCGAACACCAACCACACCGGCATCTACGTCGCCCAGAAGCTCGGCTACTACAAGGACGCCGGGATCGACCTGAAGCTCCTGCCGTACAGCTCGACGTCGGCGGAGACGCTGGTCGGCAGCCACCAGGCGGACTTCGGCATCTCCTACAGCGAGGGTGTGATCCTCGGCCGGACCTCCGGTCAGGACCTGACATCGGTGTACGCGATCACCCAGAAGCCGGACGTCGAGATCGCGGTCAAGGCCAACCGGGACGACATCCAGTCCCCGAAGGACCTCGACGGGAAGACGTACGCCGGTTACGGCGCGCCGTACGAAAAGCCGCTGCTGGAGTACGTGATCAAGAAGGCCGGCGGCAAGGGCGACTTCAAGAACGTCAACCTGGAGACGGGCGCGTACGAGGCGCTGTACGCCGACAAGGCCGACTTCGCGATGCCCGTGCCGACGTGGCAGATGCTTGAGGCGAAGCTCATGGGCAAGCCGCTCAAGGGCTGGCCGCTGTCGGACTTCGGGGCCCCGCAGGCGTACTCCTTCCTGGTCGCGTCCTCGGACACCTACCTGAAGAAGAACCCCGACGCCGCGAAGAAGTTCGTGCAGGCCACCGAGCGCGGATACCAGTACGTGGTGGACCACCCGGCGGAGGCCGCGACGATCCTGCTCGACGCGAACAAGGCCGAGCTGACCAACACCGAGTTGGTCAAGCAGAGCATCGACATGCTGGTGAAGGACTACTACCGCACCGCCGACGGCAAGCTCGGCGTGCAGGACGGCCCGCGCTGGCAGCAGTTCACGGACTTCATGGCAACAGCCGGGATCCTCGCCGACGCCCAGGGCAAGAAGCTCGACAAGGCCCCGGACGCGAAGGCGATGTTCAGCAACGACTTCCTGACGGTGAAGTGAAACGTACGTTCGCTCTCCTGTGGCCCCCGATCCTGCTGGCAGCGGTGCTGATCGGGGGCTGGCAGCTGTACTGCACCACTTCCGGGATCGCCCCGACGACGCTGCCGTCGCCGCAGCGGGTCGTTGAAATGGGCTGGGCGTTCCGGGACATCCTGTGGGACCAGACAGTTCCGACGCTGAAGGAGACCGCCGCCGGGTTCGGACTGTCGTTCGTGTTCGCGTGGCTGGTGGCCACGCTGCTCGACTTCTCCGCGTTCGCCCGGCGCAGCCTCTACCCGCTGCTTGTGGCCTCGCAGACGATCCCGATCGTGGTCATCGCCCCGTTGATGATCATCTGGTTCGGGTTCGGGCTGCTGCCGAAGATGCTGATCGTGGCGCTGGTGACGTTCTTCGCGCTGACGACCTCGCTGGCCGCCGGGTTCGCCTCGGCGGACGGTGACGCCATGCGCCTGCTGAAGTCCATGGGCGCGGGGCCCTGGCGGTCGTTCCTGCTGGTCAGGGTCCCGAGCGCGATGCCGTACTTCTTCACCGGACTGCGGGTGTCGATCACGTACGCGGTCAGCGGCGCGGTCTTCGCCGAGTACGCGGGGGCGGAGAAGGGCCTGGGCATCTTCATCCAGGCGCAGAAGAGCGCGTTCCGCACCGACCTGGTGCTCGCCGCCGTCGGGATCGTGGCGTTGCTGAGCATCGCGCTGTTCGGTGCGACGTACGCGCTGGAACGTCTGGTCCTGCCGTACAAGCACCGGGGTGGGGCATGAGTGCGGAAAAGGCGGAAAGCCTGAAGATCAGCGGCCTCGGCAAGTCGTTCGGTGACCTCGAAGTCCTCCGGGACATCGATCTGGCCGTCCGCTCCGGTGAGTTCGCGGCGATCGTCGGGCCCAGCGGCAGTGGCAAGTCCACGCTGTTCAACCTGGTCACCGGCCTGGAGCGGGCGACGACCGGCACGGTCCTGGTGGACGGCGAGCCGATCTCCGTGCGCGGCGACAAAGTCGCCACTGCGCCAACGAAGGCTCCCAAGGTCGCCACTGCGCCAACGAAGGCTCCCAAGGTCGCCTACATGCCACAGAAGGACCTCCTCTTCCCGTGGCGCACGGTCCTCGCGAACACCGCGCTGGGCCTGGAGGCCACCGGAGTCCCGAAGAAAGCCGCACGTCAGCAGGCCGGGGAGCTGTTCGAGGCGTTCGGCCTGGACGGGTTCCAGAACGTCTACCCCCGGCAGCTCTCCGGCGGCATGCGGCAGCGTGCGGCACTCCTTCGGACGGTTGTCCTGGGCCGTCCCGTGCTGCTGCTCGACGAGCCGTTCGGCGGGCTTGATTCGCTCACCCGTACGGATATGCAGCTGTGGCTCGCCGACATGCAGCAGCGTTTCGGCTGGACGGTCGTCCTGGTCACGCATGACATCCGGGAGGCCGTGCTGCTCGCGGACACCGTGCATGTGCTGTCAGCCAGGCCGGGCCGCATCATCGAAAGTGTGTCCGTCGGCCTGAGTCGCCCGCGCGGCACCGACGACTTCGCCGCCACCGAATTCACCGCTCTCGAACAGCGGGTGCTCCACGCGCTCCGGCGCGGCAGCGCGAATCCGTCCGACCCGGAGAAAACCGTATGACCGGCACAGTCCAGCCGCCCGCCCAGCCGACCCTTGTCCACGGGCTGGGCACCGAGTGGGTCGAACCGGACTGGCCGCTGCTGACGACGGCCGAGGTCGCGGCCGTCCTGCGGCACTATCCACAGGTCGAAGACACCGATTCGGTACGGGTCACCTGGCACAGTCCGCGGCCGCTGTCGTCGGCCGCGCTGGTTGAATCCCGTACGGGAAAGTTCTTCATCAAGCGCCACCACCAGCGGGTCCGGACACCCGCCGGGCTCGCTGAGGAGCACGATTTCATCGCCTTCCTCAGCACCCGGGGTGTCCCGGTGGTCCAGGTGCTGTGTGCCGACGACGGCCGGACGGCCGTTGAGCGGGGCGTCTGGACGTACGAGGTGCATACGGTCGGCACCGGCGCGGACCTGTACCGGGATGCGATCTCGTGGTCGCCCTTCAGTTCGACCGGCCATGCGGAGGCGGCCGGCGCGGAGCTGGCCCGGCTGCACCTGGCCGCCGCGCCGTACGCCGCGTCGAAGCGCGCGACGCAACCGCTGGTGACCTCGTTTGAGGTCTTCTCCACGCAGGATCCCCTGGCGGCGCTGCGGCGGTTCGCCGCGGCGCGGCCCGCACTGGGTGACTACTTGGCGGGAAGAGCCTGGGAAGCGGACGTACGGGCGGTCCATCTGCCGTTCCACGATCGGCTGCGGGTGCACTTGGTCGGCCTGGAGCCCCTGTGGACGCACGGCGACTGGCACGCGTCGAACCTGTTGTGGACTGCTGAGGGCCGGGTTTCCACCGTGCTGGACTTCGGACTGTGCGATCTGACAACCGCCGTGCACGACCTGGCGACCGCGATCGAGCGGAACATCGTGCAGTGGCTGGACCTGGACACGCTGGGGCCGCAGGCGCTCCATCTCGACCATTTGGACGCGCTGCTCGACGGCTACCTGTCGGTGCGGCAGCTCTCCGCGGCCGAGTCAGCCGCGTTGCCGGATCTGCTGCCGCTGGTCCAGACCGACTTCGCGCTTTCCGAGGTGGACTACTTCCACGGGGTGGTCGGCTCGGCCGCCAGCACCGCACTGGCGTACGACTACTTCACCGGGCACACCCAGTGGTTCACCACCCTGGAAGGCCGTCGGCTCCTCGACCGGATCCGCACCCGGCTGAGCCGCTGACCTGCGGGGCGACTCCGGAAAGAAACCGGTGCGGCAGCATCCTCCGGATCATGTAGTATTTCTTCTGTCAGCGCGACGAGCCAGGGAAACCCGGCTGGGAGCGCAGGCGGGAAAAGCAGGTCAAGCGCCGCTAGCTCAGTTGGTTAGAGCAGCTGACTCTTAATCAGCGGGTCCGGGGTTCGAGTCCCTGGCGGCGCACCTGAAACGAAAGCCCCAGTCAGTTCACTGACTGGGGCTTTCGCGTTGCCCGGGGGCTGTGACGGACCGGCCCGGCATCCTTCGCGTGCGCACTTTTCCGCCGTACGGCGTAACCACATGCACCTCCTTCTCGTTGCTTTCGGTACATGAACCACTCCCAAGGAGTAGTGGGAGGTGTAGACGGAGGCGACGCGGCGTGGGGTACGGCACGGCCGGTGACGATGCGGACCTGCCCGCCGTCGGAGAGCTGATTCCGGTGGATCCGGCGGGCTTTGACCCGGCGAAGGTGCGTGCTGAGCTGCAGCGGGCGGTGGCCGGGGAATACGGCAGGAACCGACTGTGGATCGAGATCACTGATCTTTATCCGGGCGTGGACTGTCTCGGCTGGGACGGTCGGATTATGGCGCCTGACGGGGCTGCGGTCGGCCGCATCGTCCGGACCTTTCACCGCGAGGTAGACGGGGATTGTGGGTGCACCACGACATCGTCAAGATCGAAAACGAGTACGCACATCTTCGGCGCAGCGGCTTCGGCATCCAGGTCAGTGGACGACTCGAAGCCTGGTACCGGGCTTCAGGCCTGGTTCGCATCGAACTGACTGCGGGCAAGGACGACGGAGCTTACAGCTGGGCCAAACTCGAATACGAAGGGTCGGACGAGGCGAGCGCTCGCGGCATCATGCGACGGCTGGCTGCAAAACTCAAGGATCCCAGGGTTCCGAATACCGCCGCTGAGCAGGCCGCAGGACTGGAGGTCCTGGAACGCTTCCGAAATCTGCCGTACGAGGACTCCAGATATCCGGCTCCTTCGGAGATCGCTGCGCTTGGCCGGTATCCTGGATCCGAAAGCTTCCTCGGGAAGCGCGTGCTGGACGACAAGGCCAGCTGGAAGGGAGTGCTGTGGCTATGAGCGCTGTCCGCCCCTCGCCTGAGCGTTTGGCTCGGCACAAGCGTGCCCACGCTTGGGTCATGGAGTTTTGCCTCAAGTACAACCTAGACATCCCAGACGACGGGACGCCTGAGCAGCAGGCTGAATTCATGCGCAAGGCTGACGAGATCTACGGCATCGTCCGCCCGGAGGCCGACTACCACCCGCGCCCGGCCACGCACTCGCACGCTGTCTGACCGCTCCCCCGACCTGACGAAGGACCCGAAACCCTGAGAGGGCTGCGGGTCCTTGGTCGTGCGAGGTCCTACGTCGAGGCCAGTGCCTCGGTGGGGGTCAGCCGGGAGGCCCGGATCGACGGGTAGACCCCCGCGAGCATGCCGACCACCACCGCTCCCCCGAAGCCGGCGGCCACCGAACTGAACGAGATCACCGGCGGCCAGCCCTGGTAGTAGGCGTAGCCGAGCGTCGCCAGGACGCCCAGGACCGTGCCGGCGATGCCGCCGAGACCGGACAGGGCCACCGATTCGGTGAGGAACTGGCTGCGGATCTGGCCCCGGTTGGCGCCGAGCGCGCGGCGCAGGCCGATCTCCTTGCGGCGCTCCAGGACCGAGATGAACATCGTGTTCGCCACGCCGATGCCACCGACGAGCAGCGCCACCCCGGCCAGGCCGAGGAACAGGGCGGAGAAGGTGGACTCGGTGGCCCGTTTGGCGGCCAGCGCGTCGGACGGGCGGCTCACCTGGACCGTGCCGGGCAGCTGCGGGTAGACGGTTTCGCCGAGGACAGCGCGGACGTTCTCGATCTGGTCCTCCTCCGCTTGGACGTACACCACCGTCGGGTGCCCGTCGAAGCCGAGGTTCGCCTTCGCGGCGTCCCAGCCGACCAGCACCGAGCGTTCCAGGTCGGGGGCCAGCGGCATCGGGTCGAGGATGCCGATGACGGTGAACCAGCGGTCGTTGACGGCGACCTGCGGCGGGGGCTGGCCCGGTGTCAGAATGCCGAACCCGAGTCGTACGGCGGCCTCGTAGCCGAGGACCACGGTCGGGAACTTCTCCGTGACCGGGTCGAGGAACTTCCCGGAGCGGACGGTGCCGTGCACGGCCTCCAGGAGGTTGAGCCTGGCCGCCAGGACGGTCAGCCCGGAGCCGTCGGTGGGGTCGACGCGGTCCGAACGACGCACCACAGTATGGGTGTTGGCGACGGCGCTGCTGAGGATGACCGGTCCGATCCGGGCCACCATCGCCACTGATTCCTCGGGGAGTTTGACCGGCGGCTTCTGGTCGGGCTGCGGTTCTGCGCGGAGCATGTTGGTGCCCATCGCTGACAGTTCCCGCATGAGGGCCTTCTGGCTGGACGCCGGGATGCCGATCACGATGATCATCGTGGCGATGCCGATGGAAATGCCCAGGGCCGACAGCGCCGCCCGCATCTTACGGGTGCGGATGCCGAGGAGGCCGAGCCGGACGATGTCCGTGGGGGCGAGCCGTACGGGCTTGGTCTTCGTGTGGTCGGGCTGCTTCATCGTCCGGTCTCCAGGAGCGGCAGGAGGGACGGCTGGGCCGTGTCGGAGATCAGCCGGCCGTCGCGGATCTCGATCCGCCGCGGCAACCGCGCGGCGATGTCCCGGTCGTGGGTGATGATCGCGATGGTGGTCCCCTCGGCGTTCAGCCGCATCAGCAGGTCAAGGACCGTCCGGCCGTTGGCGGTGTCGAGGGCGCCGGTCGGCTCGTCGGCCAGGACCAGCGCCGGTTCGTTGACCAGGGCGCGGGCGATGGCGACCCGCTGGCGCTCCCCGCCGGACAGCTGGTTCGGGTGGTTCTTGACGCGGTGCCCCAGGCCGACCCGGTTGAGCGCCTCGACGGCCAGCGGGTGGCGCCTGCGGCGCGGAACTCCGGCGTAGAGCAGGCCGGTGGCCACGTTCTCCGCCGCGCTCAGCCCGTCGGTGAGGTGGAACTGCTGGAAGACGAAACCCAGCCAGCGCCCGCGCAGGGCGGACAGCTGACGGTCGGAGAGATCGTCGATGTCCTGGCCGAGGATCGACACCGTGCCGCTGGTCGGCTTGTCGAGCGTGCCCATCAGGTTGAGCAGGGTGGACTTCCCGGACCCGGACGGGCCGAGGATGGCCAGGAGTTCACCGTACGCAATGATCAATGACACATCGTCAAGCGCCTTGACTCCGCCGGGATATGCCTTGGTCGCGCCGTTGACTTCCAGGACCGCGGTCATGAGGCGGTCACCACCTGGTCGCCGGCCTTCAGGCCTTCCCCGCTGACTTCGATCATGCCCTTGGAGAAGAGTCCGGTCTTGACCGCGATGAGACCGCCGCCGGAGACCTGCACGGCGTAACCACCTTCGCGCAGCGCCACCAGAGATCCGACCGGTACGGCGAGCACGTCCTTCTTCGTCTCGGTGGTGAACCTGACCTGGACGGAGGCCGCGTCGAGCTTACGGACCGGGGCCTCGTCGTCCAGCGTGACGTTCACGCTCATCCTGGCCGGACCGGCTTCGCCCATAACGGACTTGCTCTCCGCGACCCGGCTCACGGCGGACACCTTGCCGGGTGCCTCGGTGCCGTCCGGGAGGATGACGACGACCGGGGCGTCGGCTACGATCCCGCCGACTTCGGTGGCCGCGACCGACACGGTGACCGCGCGGTCGGTCGGGGTGATGATTAGCAGCGCACCGGCGGCGACTTCGTCACCGAGGGCCGCGCTCAGCGCGCCGATCCGGACACTGCCGGGCAGTACAACCAGGTCGCCGACCTCCAGGGTGCCGCTCTGCGGCAGGCCGACGGCCTGCTGCCAGCGCTTGAGTGCGTCGGTGAGCGCCGGGGTCCAGGTGTACTCGCCCTCTTTGTTGCCCTTCGGCTGAGTGCCGACGGGGTAGCCGAGGGCCTTGAAGTTGTCGGAGACCATCTTGACGTCGCGGCCCTGAGCTGGGGGCGAGGCCTTCTTGACGTCGTCTTTCTTGAGGTCGTCCTTTTTGACGTCGTCTTTTTTGACGTCGTCTTTTTTGACGTCGTCTTTTTTGACGTCGTCTTTTTTCGGGTCCGGCGGTGCGCTGGCGGGCGGTCCGACCGGCGGGGTCTCCTCCGGCTGCTTCCCCAGCGCCCGGAACATCGGAGTGCCCCCGTAGAACAGGGTCACCGGCTTGTCGTCCGCCCGGTACACCGGCTTGCCGCGGTCGATCGTCTCGCCGGTCTTCGGGAGCCAGGTGACCCTCCCCTTCCCGGAACCCTTCAGCGACTGCTCGGTGCCGTAGCCCAGCGCGCCGGGCAGGTTGCGGGCGTCGGACAGATCGGTCCTGACCACGGCCGCGGTGGCCACCTTCGCCGACTTCGCGGCGGACTTGTCCGATTTCCCGTCGCCGGAACCGCTGCAGGCGCTCAGCACGGTCAGACAGACCACGGTGGTGAGGGAGACCGCGACGGTGCGCAGCAGGGAGGGTTTCGACATGCGGCCGATGCTTCCGGACAGTTGTCAGGAAGTTGTCAGGCGAGCATGACGATCGCGTACGGGTGCTCCCGTACGCGACCGTCCTGGTTCTGGTGCTCGCATACGATCATGCGCATGGTTGTGCATGTCCTGGTTGCCGAAGACGATGAGAAACAGGCCGAACTGGTCCGCCGCTACCTGGAACGGGAGGGGCACCGGGTCACCGTTGTGCACGACGGCCGGGCTGCCATCGACGAGGTCCGGCGCAGTCGTCCTGACCTGCTTGTCCTCGACACGATGATGCCTAAGGCGGACGGCCTGGACGTGCTGCGCGTCCTGCGCGCTGAGACCGATCTTCCGGTGCTGATGCTCACCGCCCGGTCCGCCGAGGACGACCTGCTGCTCGGTCTGGACCTCGGGGCCGACGACTACATGACCAAGCCGTACAGCCCCCGTGAGCTGATGGCCCGGGTCCGGACGCTGCTGCGCCGCAGCAAGGTCGCCCAGGCGGTGCCCGAACCTGACCCCGTCCTGCGGGTCGGGCCGCTCAGTGTGGACCCCGTACGGCACGAAGTCACCCTGGACGGACAGCTGGTGGAGTCGACTCCCGGCGAGTTCCAGCTGCTCGTGGCCATGGCGACGCAGCCGGGGCGGGTGTTCAGCCGCGACCAGTTGCTCGACCGGATCCACGGCTTCGACCGCTACATCACGACCCGTACGGTCGACGTGCACATCATGAACCTGCGCAAGAAATTGGAGGCGCAGCCGCGGCGGCCGAAGTATCTGGTGACCGTCTTCGGTGTGGGTTACAAACTGGTCGACGGCACCCGTGGCGCGTAACGGCGGCAGGGTTCCGTTCCACCGGAGTCTGCTTGTCCGGCTGCTCGCGTCGTCCATATTGATCGCGACCTGCGCGGTGGCCGCGACCGCGTGGCTGGCCAGTCAGACGACTTCGGGGGCGATCCGCCACGAACAGGGCCGGCTGCTCGCCGACGACGCCCGTATCTACAGCACCCTGTCCGGCTACGCGGCGACGCATCACACGTGGGTGGAGGTCGGTCCGGTCGTCGCGGATCTCGCCCGGGAGACCGGTCGGCGGATCAGCCTCACCACTTCGGCGCGGGAGCCGCTCGCCGACTCGGACGCTCCGCCGGGCCCGCTCCCCGCTCAGGTCTCGGCTGTCATCGACCCGCTGAACGTGGACCCGTCGCTGGTCACCGGCACGGGTGCGGACCGGATCGACCCGCGCGCCACCGGGCCGTTCACTCTGTCCGGCCAGGACCGCACCGACCTGCGCGGCGCCGCCGAGAACATCGTCTCGTGTCTGCGGCTGAGCGGCATCGCCGGCAGCATCACGGAGACCGGCACCGGGCGGCCCCAGGTTTCGGTCCTCGGCGGGCTCCCGAGCCGGCTCGAGCCCGATTTCTGCGGGGTGGCCACCCGGCTCAACAAGCCCACAGCGGGTGAGAAGAAGGCGCTGAGTCAACTCAACGGTCTGGTCAACGACTGCCTCAAGCGCCGGAGCATCCCGCCGGTCCGGTTGAATCTGAACCTCACCTGGGTCCCGGAGGAAATCAGGCCCAGCGTGATCGAGGAGTTCAGCGCACGGGACCGGGACACGGCCGCGTGCGTCGACAGCAACCGCCGCGAACAGCTGGGCGCCTACGTCGCCCCCGCCGCGCTGGTGTTCGTCGGGAACGAGGGCGTCGACTCCCCTGTGCCGGGTTTCCGCCTCTCCCGTTCCGACACCGCCAGGATCGCCGGGGTGACCGGCCTGGTCCTGGCCGGCACCGCGCTGGTCACGTTCCTGGTCGCGGCCCGCCTCATCCGTCCGCTGCGCGCGCTGACCGGCGCGGCCGAGCGGATGAAGGACGGCGACGACACGGCCAGGGTCCCGGTCACCACCGGGAACGAGATCGGCCGCCTGGGCGCGGCGTTCAACGACATGTCCGAGCAGCGGGCCCGTCTGGAGGAGCAGCGCCGGGCGATGGTCAGTGACGTGGCGCATGAGCTCCGGACTCCGCTGAGCAATATCCGCGGCTGGCTGGAAGCGGTGGAGGACGGTGTCGCCGACGCCGATCCCGCGCTGATCGGGTCGCTGCTTGAGGAAGCGCTGCTGCTCCAGCACATCATCGACGACCTGCGGGACCTGGCCGCCGCGGACGCGGGCAAGCTGAGCCTGCACCCCACGCCGGTCCCGGTCGTGGAAGTCCTGGAGCAGGTGGCCGGGGCGCACTACGCGCGGGCGAAGGCGGCGGGTCTGGAGCTGACCCTGTCGGCCGCCGCGGACCTGATCGTGGAAGCGGATGCCGTACGACTGCGTCAGGCTGTGGGGAACCTCGTGTCGAACGCGGTCCGGCACACTCCGGCCGGCGGCCGGGTGCAGCTCCTGGCCTATCCGGACGGGCCGACGGCGGTCATCGATGTCATCGACACCGGGAGCGGCATCGCGCCGGATGAACTCCCGTACATCTTCGATCGTTTCTGGCGGGCCGAGAAGTCACGCAACCGGCACACGGGCGGCAGCGGGCTGGGTCTGGCGATCGTCCAGCAGCTGGTCGGGGCGCACGGGGGGACGGTGACCGCCACGAGCACGGTGGGCCGGGGGTCGGTGTTCAGCGTGCGGTTGCCGATGCGTCGGTGAGCCGACCCCACCAGACTGGTGGACGTACCCCTACTCTCCGGGCTTGGCGCCGGACACCAGAATGAATCCCGTACGACTACGACCTCGACGGCGGGACTGTTGCCATGACCCACGGAACGATCAGCGACCGGGCGGCGAGCAGCCCGCTGGCCGCTGCCCGCGGGCTGATGCTCGGGGTCCTGACCCTCGTCGGCGGGATCGTCGGTTTCGTCTTCACGGTGGTGTCGCTCGTCCTGGTGCCGATCGGGGTCGGTGTGTTCCTGCTGCCGGCGGTCACGACGGCCGTACGGGGGCTGCTCAACCTGCGCCGGGAGGCCGCCTGCCGGTGGACCGACGTGCAGATCACCGTCCCGTACCGGACCCTGCCGCCCGGGACCGGCTACGGCGTGATCGGCTGCTGGCAGCGCTGCAAATGGATCATGGGCGACCCGGCGACGTGGCGGGACATGGCCTGGCTGCTGCCCGGGTCCGTCCTCGGCTTCGTGCTCGGCATCCTGCCCGCCGCGCTGCTCCTTGAAGGGCTGGAGGGCATCTTCGTCGTGCCGCTCCTGTGGGAGGGCGGCCTGCTGCCCGCCGAGTACGGCTACCTCGCCGACTGGCCGATCGAAAACCGCGCCGAAGCTTGGTTCGCCGGTCCGCAGGGCGTCGCCGTCCTGCTGCTCGGCCTCTACCTGACGCCGGTCATCTTCCGCTTGCAGGCCCGCTACGACCGCACGCTCCTCGCCCCCACCCGCAAGGCCGAACTGGCCGCCCGCGTGCGGATGCTGACCGAGACCCGGACCGAGGCTGTGGACGCGTCGGCGGCCGAACTGCGCCGCATCGAGCGCGACCTGCACGACGGGGCACAGGCCCGTCTGGTGGCCCTGGGCATGAACCTGGGCCTGGCTGAGGTGCTGTTCAAGAAGGACCCGGAAGCGGCCATGGCCCTGGTGGCGGAGGCCCGCGAGGCCAGCGGCGAAGCCTTGATCGAACTTCGGGACCTCGTACGGGGAATCCACCCGCCCGTGCTGGCCGAACGAGGGCTCGACGGCGCTGTGCGGGCGCTCGCGATGGCCCTGCCGATGCCGGTGGACGTCTGTGTGGACGTCTCCCGGCATGAGGCCCCGCTCGAATCGGCCGCGTACTTCGCCATCGCCGAAGTCCTGACCAACGTGGTGAAGCACAGCGGCGCCACGTCCGCGGCGGTGGACCTGTGGCAGGCGGACGGCGCACTGGGGATCACCGTCACGGACAACGGCCGCGGTGGCGCGGAACTGGGTAAGGGCAGCGGGCTGCCGGGTGTGCAGCGACGGCTGGCGGCCTTCGATGGCACACTCTCGGTGACCAGTCCGCCCGGCGGGCCCACCGTCGTCACCATGGAGTTGCCTTGCGCGTCGTCCTCGCCGAAGACCTCGCCCTCCTGCGGGACGGCCTGATCCGACTGCTGACCGCGTACGACTTCGAAGTCGTCGAAGCCGTCGACAACGGCCCCTCGCTGCTGCGGGCACTGCTGGCGCACCGCCCGGACGTCGCCGTGGTGGACGTCCGGCTGCCGCCGACCTTCACCGATGAGGGCCTGAAGGCCGCGATCGAGGCCCGGCGGCAGGTTCCCGGGCTGCCGGTGCTGGTGCTGTCGCAGCACGTGGAGCCGCTGTACGCACGGGAGTTGCTGTCCGACAGCACCGGCGGCGTCGGCTACCTACTGAAGGACCGGGTGTCCAACGTCGAGCAGTTCGTGGACGCCGTACGCCGCGTCGCCGACGGCGGCACGGCCATGGACCCCACGGTGATCTCGAAGCTCCTCGACCGGCGCGCGCAGGACGAACCCGTGGGGCGGATGACACCGCGCGAGAAGGAAGTCCTGGGGCTGATGGCCGAGGGCCGGTCGAACGCGGCCATCGCGGCGAAGATGTTCGTCACGGAGAAGGCCGTCAGCAAGCACACGAACAGCATCTTCGGGAAGCTCGGGCTGCCGCAGTCGGAGGACGACAACCGGCGGGTGCTGGCGGTGCTGGCCTACTTGAACGCCTGACGGCGCCCGCCGCTCAGGGGCGGGTCCGGTCTTCGACCTACACCGGGTGCTGGTGAATATCGCGAAGTGGCGGGCCTGACTCGGCGTCATCGTTCCTGCGGCGTATGTTCACCGTCGGGAGGCCGCTGGCCTGTGGTCAGCCAGGTCTGCCACTCACTCCCCGAACGCGTGCCTGCGCAGTTCTTCGTCGTCGCTGAGTAGTGTCAGGTTCACCAGATCCCAGAATTCATGATGGTTCGGGTACTGGCGAAGGTCCTGCACCCACAGCTCTGCGTAATCGCGCATCGCGCCGAGAAACTCGTCGACAGCACCGCCGAAGTCAGCACTCTGAGCACTGATCGGCAGACCTGGCGACCAGATGCTTACCGAGGCCTCGCCGATCCGAACCTGGGGATCGATGGGGCACAACGCCCTGAGCGCCTGCTTGAACGATTCCACCTTGACCACGGCCACCTCTGCGTCGCGCTTCAGCTCAGCCTTCAGGTGCGACCACCGTGAGCCCGATGCTCTCCGCACACTCACCCAAGCGCTTGTCGTAGGTGATGAACTCGGAGACGTTTCCGATGAGATGCGCGGTCGCCAGGTGGATGGCGTCCAGGGTGCGAAGCAGGGGATCCTGCCAGGCTCCCGCAGTGGCCAGGACTGTGGCGTCGATCGGCACGCACATCACCTGGTCGAAAACGCGGGGCACTTCTACCAGCGCAGCGGGATCGGCCCGACGTAGGGCCCGGTTGACTTCGGCCTGCGCAAGCGCCGAGGCGACCAGGAGAGCCTCGTCACGCAGAGTGAGGTGTTTGATCAGGGCGTCGGTCTCCTGCTCTGGGTGTGCCAGTTTGATCAATGCGCAGGAATCGAGATAGATCACCACCGTTCCTCCTCACGCATCTCAACGAGAGCGTCGGACGCGCTGATCCCTGCGTCCCCACGGAGAGGTCGACGCAGCGGGCCCTGCACAACGGGACGCTTGACCTTGCCTTCGGCGATCAGGCGGTCAAGCCAGAGGCTGCCGGTGGAAGCGATTCCGGCAGGGATGAGCTCAGCGATGGGCTTGCCGCGTTCTTGGCATCCCGGATTGTTCCTTGGGTGCCGAACAGCGGCGATTTTCCGCGCTGACAGCACACATTCCCTGGCCAGAGCTGGTTTTCAGCGTGCCCAGCAGGTCGATGATGCGACCCCAGGACAATTGAGCAACAGACTGTCGCCTAGTCGAATCCGGCCAAAGCCGGGCGGCTGCGTTCTCGTTCTGATCGACCATGTCAGGACACGTTGCCAGAGCCTTGGATGCGTAACCAGAAAAAAAGGACCATCTTCATTCGATCGAGTGGACTTGGAGCATGGAGTTCCACATTTGTTCCGCGCAGTCGTTCACCACGCCGGTCCAAGCGGCGAACTGGGTGAACAGTCGACGCGGACCTACCCGCCGCGTCGGCGGCCTCCACCAATTTCCGGCATCGGTACAGGGATTACGACGCCAGTGCGTGAAGGTTGGGGTAGAAGACCGACCGGTCCATTCCCACAAAACCCACTGAAGGGAGCCCCTCCTTGTCGAAGGAGAGCCCCACCACGAACGACGGCGCGAACGCGTCCTTCCCCTGGCCCCTCCACCAGACGACGCTGGCCAACGGCCTGCGCGTCGTCGTCTGTCCGGACTCCACCGCGCCCATCGCGACGGTGAACCTCTGGTACGACGTCGGTTCCCGCCACGAGCCGAAGACCAAGACCGGCTTCGCGCACCTCTTCGAGCACCTGATGTTCGAGGGCAGCGCGCACGTGGCCAAGGGCGAGCACATGGCCACGGTCAACAACATCGGCGGCAGCGCGATGAACGCGACCACCTCGCCGGACCGCACCAACTACTTCCAGACGGTCCCCGCGGGGCAGTTGGAGGTGGCCCTGTGGCTTGAGGCCGACCGCATGGCGGGGCTGAACCTCACCCAGGAGAACCTCGACAACCAGCGCGACATCGTCAAGAACGAGCGCCGGCAGAACTACGAGAACCCGCCGTACGGTGACTGGCCCGTGCGCGCGTTCGCGCTGCTGTTCCCCGAAGGGCACCCGTACCACCACACCACCATCGGTTCGATGGAGGACCTTTCGGCGGCGACGCTGGCGGACTTCCAGATCTTCCGGGACACCTACTACGCGCCGGACAACGCGGTGCTGACGGTCGTCGGCGACGTGACGGCCGACGAGGTCGTCGCGCTGGCCGGGAAGTACTTCGGCGGCATCGAGCCGTGCGCGGACATCCCCCCGGCGCCGGACGGCACCGTTCCCGAGCGCATCGGCGCGGAGGTCCGCGAGACGGTCTACGACCCGAAGGTGCCCACCGAACGCCTGTTCATCATCCAGCGGTTCCCCGCCTGGACCGATGAGCGGTTCGCCGCCGCGGAGCTGTTGTCCGTCGCACTCGGCAGCGGTCGCGGGTCGCGGATGTACAAGGCACTCGTCACTGACAGGCAGCTCGCCGAATCATCCGAGTCGTTCTCCTCCGTCTGGGACTTGAACCACGGCGCGTCAGTCATGTTCGGCACCCTCAACCCGCGTGCGGGTGTGGCGGTCGGCGACCTGGCCGACGCGTACTACGCAGTCCTCGACGACGCGTCGGAGACGCTCCTCACAGACGCCGAACTGGGGCGCGCCAAAGCCAGGCTCACCGCCGGGTGGCACTACGGCGTCGCCGGCTACTCGGGCCGCGCGGACCTGATCAACAACTACACGACAGTGCTCGGCTCACCCGACCGGCTGCGCACCTACCTCGACGAGCTGGCGGCGGTCACCGCCGAGGACGTCCGCGCCGTCGCGGAGACCTACCTGCACCCGGACAACCGGATCACGCTGACCTACCTCCCGGTGGCGGACCCCGGGGCCGAAGCCGTGCCGGCCGGCAGCACAGACGGCACAGACCGCACAGACCGCACAGACCGCACGAACAACACGGGCAACACGGGCGGCAGGAACGCCACGGACGCCAAGGACAGCACGGACACCGCGAAGGACGCAGCATGACGACGACCATCGTTTCCGAGCGCCCGGCCGGAAAGCCGTCCCGGCCCTACACGTTCCCGCCGGTCGTCCGGTACTCGGCGCACGGCGGGACCATCGTGGCCGCCGACATGCCCGGCTATCAGATGGCGTACGCCTGCCTGGTCCTGGAAGCCGGCGCGGTCCGTGAGCCGCGGGGCAAGGAGGGTGTCGCCCGCGTCGTGCGGGCGCTCCTGCGCGAGGGCACCACAAAACGTGACGCGGCTGAGTTCTCGCTGGCGCTCGAATCCCTGGGGTGCGGTTGGGGCGGCGGTGTCGGCGCGGAGGTCATGAAGCTCACCGTCAGCGCGCCGGGCGACCGGCTGTCCGAGGCGGTGGCGCTGCTCGCCGAGGCCGTGCGCACGCCGCGCTTCGACGCCGACGACCTCATCCGGGTCCGCCAGGACCTGGTGTCGGGGATGAAGCAGATGCTCAGCAACCCGGGCGTGAAGCCGATCGTCAAACTCCACGAGCTGCTGTACGCGGCCGACAGCCGGTTCTCCATCATGGAACGCGGTTCCGTCGAGGGCTTGGAGGCCGTATCGCTCGACGACGTGCGGGAGTTCCACGCCGAGCGCCTTGCCGCAGGCGGCACCCTGGTGCTCGTCGGCGACCTGGCGACGCTTGACCTGGACGATCTGGCGCGAACCGCGTTCGGTGACACCGCGTCAGACGTCGACGTCTCCGTGCCGTTCGTGGGGGCGAGGGAACGGACCGGGCGGGAGATCATCGTCTTCGACCGTCCGGGTGCCGTGCAGTCGGTGCTCCTGACCGCGCACCACGCCCCGAAGCGGGACGCGGTGGACGCCACCGAGATGTCCGCGGTGTCGCGCATCCTCGGCGGCGGGCACCTGGGGTCGCGGCTGAACCTGAAACTCCGTGAGGAGAAGGGCTACACGTACGGCGCGTCCGGCACGCTGTCCCTGGAGCGCTACACCGGCATGTTCTACACCCAGGCCAATGTGCAGACCGAGGTCACCGCCCCGGCGCTGGCCGACATGCTGGCCGAGGTGGAGAAGATCCACGCCGGGGGCGTCACCGAGGCCGAGGTCACCGACAGTCGTACGGCGATGAACGCCTCACTGCCCATCAAGCTACAGACCCCGGGCGCGGTCGGCCCGCGGCTGGTGGACATCGTCACCTTCGGCCTGGCCGACGACCATGTCACCCAGGAGTACGCCCGCGTCGAGGCCCTGACGAAAGCTCAGCTCGACGCGGTGGCCGCGGCGCGCGTCGAGCCCGGCAACCTGCTGATCCTCATCGAGGGTGACGCCGCAGTGATCCGCGCGGAGATCGAGGCGCTGGACATCGCCCCGGTCACCGTGATCGCAGCGGAGTAGAACCACCACGGAGGAGATCGCCGGGTGACGGTCGCCCGTCATCCGGCAATCTTTTTTGTACGGTTTTCAAGCTCGCAAAGTCCGGCTCAGAACCGGACTCAAAGCCTGACTCGACATCAGGACCCGGCGAGCGCCTTAGTGATGTCCTCCACGACCTTAAGCGCGGCCTTCGGCGCTCCGCGGGTGGACCACACCGTGCCGTCCACGTCGCTCACGTGCCCGGCCTTCGCCGACTCCAGCTGACCGAACGCCGGGTTCTTCTTGATGTCCGCGAGTGCCTTCGCACCGTCCGGTGTCAGGCTGCTGACGAACAGCCAGTCGCCGTCGATCTCCTTCAGCGCTTCCAGGCTGACCGGCGCGGAGTGCGCGGTGCCGTCCTTCTGCTGGGATTCGGGGCGCTGGAGACCGAGGTCCGTGGCGACGGTCGAAGCGAACTGGCCCTTCTCCATCCAGCTCGGGCCCTGCGGGTTCCACCGGACGATGCTGATCTTCGAGGTGGCCCTGGCACCGAGCTTCGCCTTGGCGTCGGCGACCTTCTTGTCGTAGTCGGCCAGGACCGAGTTGGCGTTGTCCATCTTGTTCAGCGCGTTGGCGACGCCCTTGAACGCCAGCTTCCAGTCGTCGGCCGGCGCCATGGTGACCACGACCGCCGGGGTGATCTTCTTCAGTTGGGCGAGCACCGCGGCGTCCTGCATGTCGCCGGCGAGGATCAGGTCGGGCTGTGCGGCGACGACCTTGTCCATCACCGGGCGCAGGAGGTCGCCGACCACCGTCATGCCCTGGATGTCCTTGTCCAGGTACTTCGGCGGGGTGGTCTGGCCCTGCCCGTTGGTGATGCCGACCGGCTTCACACCGAGTGAGACCGCCGAGTCGAGGTCTTCCTGAGTCAGTGTCACGACCCGCTTGGGGTTGGCCGGGACGGTGACCATGGCGCCGGTGGCGTCCTTGATCTGACGGTCGCCCTTCTGGTCGACGGCGGGCGCGCCCGGGGCGGCCGACTTCGCGTCTGCGGCCTTCTTGTCGCCGGATCCGGAATCTGAATCCCCGCAGGCGGTCAGGGAAAGACTGGTGGCCAGCAGGCCGACTGCGGCGATGGTGAGACGGCGACGGGACGACATCAGGGGACTCCGGGGGAAGGCTTGAACAGAACGAGGTCACGCGGAAAGGCGGGTGCCGCGAAGGAGCGCGACAAGGCCGCGGCCGAGCGGGAACAGGCCCGGCCGATTGACCCGAAGTTAGGTTAGCCTTACCTTAGCCGAGTGACGCAAGTGGCCAGCCCGACAATCGACCCGCCGATACCTGGCAACCGGTATCAAAAGCCGCAAAAGACCCGAGCATCCGGCACAAAAGCGCAAGTTCTCACGTACGCGGCCATCGGGCTCCCGATCGTCCTGCTCGCCCTGACCACCGCTTCGATGCTGGTCGGCGCCGGGCACACCGCCCCCGGGCGGATCATCGACTACCTGCTCGACCACTCGGACGCCCGCTCCGACGCCCAACTCCACCTGGTCGTCATGGATCTGCGCCTGCCCCGCACCCTCGCGGGGCTCGGCGTCGGGCTGGCCCTCGGCGCGGCCGGATCAATGCTCCAGGCGGTCACCCGCAACCCCCTCGCGGAGACCGGGCTGCTCGGCATCAACGGCGGTGCCGCGCTGGGTGTCGTCCTGGGCATCACCTACGCCTCGGCCGGTACCCCGTACGCCTATCTGGGCTGGTCGTTCGCCGGCGCGGCACTGGCGGGGACCCTCGTCCTGCTGATCGCCGCCGCCAGGAAGGCCGTCTCGCCACTGCGGCTCATCCTCGCCGGAGCCGCACTGTCCGCCACGTTCGGCGGGGCGACCTCGTACCTCCTGATGCGCGAACCGGCCACGTACGACCAGTACCGCTTCTGGATCCTGGGCTCACTGTCCGGCGTCACCAAGGACGCGACAGTCAAGATGCTGCCGGTCATCGCCGTCGGGCTGATCGTCGCCTTTGTCTGTTCACGGCCCCTCAGCGCCCTCGCCCTGGGCGACGACGCGGCCCGCGCGCTCGGCCACCGGCCCACCGCCACCCGCATCCTGGTCGCCGGTGTGGTCACCGCGCTCACCGCCGCCTCCGTCGCACTGGTCGGCCCGGTGGCTTTCCTCGGCCTGCTCGCCGGGTTCGTCGCCCGCCGGATCGCCGGGCCCCGGACGGTCGCGCAGACAGCGATCGCCGCAGGCGTGGGCGCGACCGTCCTCCTGGCCGCCGACCTGGTCGCCCGGACGGTCACCCGACCGTACGAAAGCCCGGTGGCGGTGTTCATCGCGGTGCTCGGCGGGCCACTGCTGATCGTCATCGCGCGGTCGAAGTCGCTGTTGACGCTGGAGCAGGGCGGGGAACAACGGTCGGGCAAATCGCGTACGGCGGCTCCCGCACAGCCGCGCACTGTGCGGGTGAAAAACCTTTCCTTCCTGGTTGACATCCGTACGATCGTCGTCGGCGTGGCCCTGGCAGTAGCGCTCTGCGCGGCAGTCGCCCTCGCGGTGGTCGCCGGTCAGTCGGCGATGTCCCCGGAACAATCGCTCCGCGCACTGTTCGGCGAGGGAACCGGCGGGCAGGTCCTGCTGATCCAGGACATCCGGCTCCCCCGCATCGTCGCGGGGATCCTCGCCGGGGCCGCGTTCGGCGCGGCCGGCTGCCTCACCCAGGTCCTCGCCCGCAACCGGCTCGCGACGCCCGACCTGCTGGGCGTGAACCACGGCGCGACCGTCATGGTTGTCATCGCCGCCGCCGGAACCACCGCCGGCGGCGTGGGCCTGTGGTGGGCCGGGCCGGCCGGTGCCGCGATCGCCGCACTTGTGGTCCTGCTGATCGCCGGTGGCTCGGGCACCCACGGCTACCGGATCCTGGTCGTCGGCCTCGCCGTGACCACGGTCGCGAGTGCGGTCACCGACGTGGTCATGTCCTGGCAGAGTCTGTCCGCCGCGTCCGCTGTGCAGGCCTGGTCCATCGGCAGTCTCAACGGGCGGGACTACACCTATGCGACACCCGTCGCGTACGGGCTTGTGGTCTGTCTTCCGCTCGCCCTGGTCGCCGGACGCCGGCTGCGACTCCTGCGGCTGGACGAGGACGTCGCCGCCTCGCTCGGCCTGAACGTCCGCCGCGCCCGCGGCCTGGCGCTGCTGCTCGCCGTCGCGCTGGCCGGACTCGCGGTCGGCGTCGCCGGGCCGATCGCGTTCATCGCGATGGCCGCGCCGGTGATCGCCACCCGGCTGACCGGGGAGATCCGGGTGCCCGTCATGGCGTCCGCGCTGGCCGGAGCGCTGCTTGTCACCCTCGCCGACACGCTCGGCCGGGTCGCGGTGGACAACGCGGAGCTGCCGGTGGGTGTGGTGTCTTCGCTGGTCGGCGGGCCTTTCCTGCTGTGGGTTCTGCTGACCGACCGGAAGGCGTGAACGCCTGTGCGATTGGAAACCGAGCGTGAGGACAGAAGCAAGCCATGAACAGCCCCCGCATCGCCGCCGTGACCGCTGACACCGTCCAGGAGTTCAAAGACGAGGTCGGCCGTACGGGAACCCCCCTCGTCGAGCCCGCCGACGACGCGGACCACCGGCTGGTCACCTTTGTCACCTTCGACGAGCCGGACACACTCGTGCTCCTGCACACCGTCACCGACAAGGACCGTGACGATCTGTCACCACATGTGACGGAGGAGATCCCGGGCACGGGCGTCGGATTCCGTACGTACCGGCTGCGCGCCGACCACCGCGCTTCGTACCAACTGCTGCCCGGCATCCGGAAGATCCTCGGCGCCGGCCTCAAAGCGGACCGGGACACCTGGAAATCCGTACTCGCCCAGGCTGTGCCCGACCCGCTGAACCCGGACCGCTTCCCGTCCGTGCGCGCCGGCGAGGGCGAGTCCTCGCTGCTGGAACTGCCCGACGCACCCGTGCCGCCCGGCAGTGACACCCCCAAGCCCGGCATCGTGAACCATATGGAGGTGGCCGGGCGCGAGGTGTGGGTCCACACCCCCGCCACACCGCCGCCGCCCGGGGGGTTCGCCGTACTCGTCCTGCTCGACGGCCAGGTGTGGGCCGAGCACCTCGACTTCGGCCGTGACCTGGACATGCTGGACGCCACCGGCCTCACACCGCCGCTGCTGACCGTGATGGTCTCCGGCGGGGACAGCCGTGGGACGGATTACGCGTGTGAAGACACATACACGACCTTCCTGACTGAAGAACTTCTCCCGTACGTCGGTCAGCGCTTCCCGATCACCAACGACCCCGCCCGCACGGTCATCGCGGGTCAGAGCTTCGGCGGGTTGTGCGCCGCGTTCACCGCCTTCACCGCGCCGCACAGGTTCGGCGCGGCGCTCGTCCAGTCGGGTTCCTTCTGGTGGGAGGACGGCCGGCTGACCGCGCGGATCACCGCGGGGCCCCGGGTCGAGGCTCGCTTCCACGTGCAGGTCGGCCTCCAGGAGTGGATGCTGCTGGACGAGGCCAGGGAATTGCGCGACGCCCTGGAAACGCAGGGATATGAACTGACTTATACAGAGCTCAGTGGCGGCCACGATTACGCCGTCTGGCGCACCGGAATCACCATCGGCCTAGTTGACCTGCTGCGATAGTCACACTTCCGCCCGCGCGTCGCTGCGCTGGGCACGGTGCCGACTGGAATAAAGTTCGGTCGAGTGGAGGGTCATCTCATATCCCGGTCGGGGCCGGGACAGTCGGAGAAGGAGGTGCCCATGGGCGGCGCACTGCGCAAGGCGGGCTCCTGGCTCGGACTCGGCTCCGGGGACGAGGACGATCTCTACCGGGACGGTGCGGGCAGGTACGAAACAGGTACGTACGACGCGGAGTCCGGGACAGGCTGGGTGTACGAGGACGAAGAGCCGGAGGAATCCCGCTCCCGTCCATTGGAGGGTGCTGTGGTGCCGTCGTCTGAGGTGTTCGCAGCACGCGAGCCGGAGCGCCCGACGACGAGCAATATCGCCGTCGTGCATCCGAAGAGTTACCACGAGGCTCGCGCGATAGGCGAGTACTACCGGCGCGACGTGCCGGTGATCATCGACCTGACCGCGATGGACGACAGTGACGCCAAACGCGTCGTCGACTTCGCGTCCGGTCTGACCTTCGGCCGACGCGGTGCCATAGAGCGCATGGCGAAGCGGGTCTTCCTGCTGCTGCCGGCGGACACCGCGATGCTCACCGGGGACCCGTCGCAGCACAACCAGGACGGCTTCTTCAACCAGGCCTGATTGTTCGGGTCTGATCGTTCGGGATCGTCGGTTCTGGATCAATGTCGTACGGCTTCGCCACATCGGTGTATTCGATGAGGCGGAGCCGTTCGGCGTTCCAGGCGAGGACTTCCCCCAGCAGGTGACCTGGCCCACTGACATGTAGTCAGTCGACGCACCAGCCTTTATCCGACGGTAGGTTCGGCAGCGACTTTGTCTCCCGGGGCCCGTGAGCCCGGTGGGACTACGGGGCAGTCGACGTTGTAGAGATCGCGGATGCGGAGCACGATTCCCGGGTGGCTGGACAAGGTCGGTGGCCGGTGAGCAAACACAGCAAGGGCCCGCACGGTCCGCCCAGTTCGGGGCCGCACGACAAACTCACCGGCGTGATCACCGCCAAAGGCGACTTCATGCAGCGGGACAGCATCGGCCAGGCCTTCGCCAAAGCCTTCCAGCCCCTAGCCGACGGCCACAGCCGCGCCGGACAGACCCTCCAGAAGACCGTCGCCAAGACCGGCGACGGACTCAAGGGCAACGCCACCACAATGCGCGGCGGCGAGAAGAAGGCCAAGACCAGGATCGACGCGGTCAAGACACCGGGGACCGGCGGTACGGGGCCGACGGGGCGGACGGGCGGGCCGCCCGGCGGGCCGAGCGGCCCGGCCGGCAACGGCGTCGGGAACAACAAGGGGCCGAACGCCACTTCGGTGCCTGCGGGCGGGAAGCCGGGTCAGGCTCCGTCGCTGAACAAGCCCGTAGGCTCAGCGCCGAAGGGGCCTGGAAAGAAAGGGCCCGGCTCAGGTGGTGGGGGAGGAAATGGCGGCGGCAAACCGCCCGCCCCTGGCGGTCCAGGTCAAAACCCCCGGATCCGCCGGAGTGAAGGCCGAACCGCTGCGCCTGCACACGTCAGTTATGAAGGCCCGACGACGAATCTGGCCGACGATCCCCGGACTCCCCACGAGGTCATGCGGGACACCTCTATGACTCTCGCGGACGACACCCTCGCCGAGGTCACCCTAGATGACACCGTCGGCAGAAAAACCCGGCCTGGAATGGCCGGAGCGCTCAACCACGACGGAGTCGTCACCAGTCACACGTCGATGCGCGGCGGCGCTCCTCCCGACACTCATCCCGTTCTGAAAGAACTTTACGACGAGGTCCCTATAGACCAACAGCGGCGTAGCCACGGCCAATGTGCCGAGGTCCCCCTACTGTCCGACCGGATGTACGCCGCAGACGCACAGCGGGCAATCGACGGGCTTCCCCCAATGACACGCGAGGAAGCCCGGGACCTCCTCAGAGGTGGGGAGATGACAACCCACGCCATCGCCTACGATCACAAGTCGCTGACACCTCACGGTCAGTATGTGGATGCGTGCAAATCCTGCCGCCCAGTCATCGATTACCTTGGCGTCAACCACATTCCCCTTCCATGACGACCCGATAAGGAGCATGCATTGCCTGCTGAACGGTTCCCAGAAGATGTATCGCAAATTCTGCGCGCGGCAGGATGGTTCCCCGGTCGCGATGTCGGCGAAGGTTTCTCCGGTTGGGTCTCTGCGATGGAACAGCAGATGCAGGAGAAGGGGATTCCGGGCGAGGTATTTCCCGCCCTACGGGCCGCTCTGGCCGAATTCGGTGGCCTCTCGGTCGAACTGAACGGCCCGGGGGTGGACGTCGCCCGATGCGACTTTGCCATCGGAGACGTCGAGCCGTGGCTCAACGCCGGTGACACGCAGGAATTCAGGGACTGGCTCGGGGAGTTGACTCTCTGGTTCGGTAGCGCGGCGGACGGCCCCAGCGAACTGATCATGGGCGAAAGCGGAAGGGTCTACCTCTTTCATCCGGTCGGCGGACTCTTCCATCAAGGCAACTCCATGGATGCCACACTCATCGCGCTCGTCCGTGGGGTCAAGGGGGAAAAAGTAGAGATCCCGGAGACTCCCGGTGCTGCCCAAGGACAGGAAGACGCACCAACCACAGTCAACCAGGCGGTCCCCGCGGACTTCCTCCCCGCCACGGCGGGAAGCATGGCATGCGGCGACTACGTATACAGCCACACGAGCGCTAAGGGCGATGGCGAACCCGACCTCCACCCGTTGTTGCAGAGTTTCTTCGACGGTTTGCCTGCCAGATCCCGTGAGCCCGGGATGGGCCGCTGTGCCGAAGCGGTACTCGTCTCCAACATGCTGTGGGAGATGCAGGAGGACTGGGGGGACCGGGTGATGGGCTCCAAGTGGGCTCGCGAGTATTTCCAGCGGTACAACACCGCGGTGACCGTCCGCCGGATCCGCGAAAAGGGCGACCCCACACACGGCACCTACCAACCCCCGTGCCGCGCGTGCGCCGCGATGCTGGACCACTTCGGGATCGAGGCCCACGAAGTATGAGCACCCCCACGCCCCTCAGCATCGGCACCAAACTCGCCCTGTCCGGCTCGGCGCCCGGCGGACGCGACGAAAGCCGGGCCCGGTTCTGGCGATTCCAACTGTCCGCGCACTACTCACGGAGCGGCCAGAGTCACACCGTCCCCTCCGCGGTCGTGGAGATCTGGGCTGTCTACGGCGGAATGCACGTCGAACAGCGCGGCGCGGGTGCGGAGTTCGCGCTCCCGTCCTTCACCGTCGACCCGACCACCGCGCTGCACACCACCGGGTTCTGCGCCGCCTTCGGCAAGCGCCTGGGACACGCGGTAGCGCCGCTCGGGAACCTCCAGGACGGCGCGGCGTTCCTGGTGGCCGACGCGACAGGGCGGGTCTTCTCCGCGGACCACACCGGCGAGTACTTCCTCGGCGTGGATATCAACGCGGCCCTCAACACCCTGGTCGCCGGCAGCGCCATGCCCCGGGTGCGTGAGGACGGCACCTGGTGACCTGAGCGACCGTCAGCCACCGAGTCGCTTCAGGTCACCCTCGTGATCAATGTCGTACGGCTCCGCCACATCGGCGCATTCGATGAGGCGGAGCCGTTCGGCGTTCCGGGCGAGCACGGCCCTGGCGCCCTCGTCGCCGACCGCGTTGTCGCGGACCTCGGGCCACCAGTTCCGCCCGAACAGCACCGGGTGGCCACGCTTCCCGTCGTACGAGGCCGCCAGCAGGTCGTCCGCACCGGTGTGCGCCGCCAGGAGCCGCGCCACCGCCTGCGCCGTCACCCCCGGCATGTCGACCAACGCCACGAGCGCGCCCGTACAGCCGGCTTCTGCCTTGTCAAGCGCCGCGAGGCCCGCACGCAGGGACGAACCCATGCCGGTTTCCCAGCTTTCATTGCGTACGGGATGACAAGCGGTCAGGTCGGCTCTCGCTTCGACTTCACCGGCCGCCGCACCCAGGACGACGTGAACTTCCGCGCAGCCGCCCGCGCGCAGGGTTTCGACGCCGTGCTCGACCAGGGGCCGGCCCTGGTACGGGAGGAGCGCCTTGGGCCGCCCGCCGAGTCGGCGACCGCCGCCGGCGGCGAGGAGGAGTCCGTGGACCTGTGTGGCGGCGTCTTCCTTGTGCATGTCGCCCATCATTCCCGGCAGCCGCACCAGTGGCCAATCTGTGTGATCTGCGCCACTGACACGCAGTCAGACTGTCC